>QHWK01000508.1 GCA_003223775.1 Acidobacteriota bacterium | reverse complement strand
AGGAGCTTCACGTTCTCGCCGCGCTGGCCGGTGAACACCGAGCCGGTGCCGCGACGGAAGGGCCGCGTCTCGATCTGCGCCTGGATCTCGGCGACGGTCGGAAACTTCTCGGGCTGCTGGGCGGCGACCATCGTGTCCAGCTTCTCTTCCATGTAGTGCTCGAGCGCTTCCGCCTTCGCCTCGTGATCCATCAGGGCGACGACGGCCGGGCCACCAAGGCTCGCGATGAATGCTCTGCGATCGATCTCCATGCTGACCCTCCTGTCGGACGACAGCGCGCGGCGAATGACACGCAAGACTACGCCGGTCGTCCCGGCCGTTTCAACGGGAAAAAGCGGCCGTTGCAACACGTTGCAACCTTGCGCGGCTCCCGTCCGTCCAACCAGATGCCTTGATTCTCTAGGTATGGCCAACGCCCCGGAACTCCTGCACGGCACGCTCGATACGCTCGTCCTCAAGACGCTCGCCGGCGGCCGCCGCCACGGTTATGCCATCGCGCGCGCGATCGAGGAGGCCACAGGCGGCATCGTCGAGATCGAGGACGGATCGCTCTACCCGGCGCTCTACCGCCTCGAGCACAAGGGGTGGGTCGAGGCCGAATGGGGCACGTCGGAGCTGGGCCGGCGCGCGAAGTTCTATCGCGTCACGCCGCGCGGCCGGAAGCAGCTCGCCGCGCAGACGGCCGACTGGGCGCGCTTCGCCGGCGCGATTTCGCGCGTGCTGCTCTCGACCTGAGCGATGGCGTTCTTCAACCGCGTCTGGTGGCGGCCTCGCGTCGCCGACGAAGTGGACGAGGAGATCGCGTTCCACGTCGAGATGCGGACGCGGGAGCTCGTCGCTCGCGGGATGCCGCCCGACGCCGCGCGGCGCGAAGCCGAGCGCCGTCTCGGCGGCGCCGATCGCATGCGCGCGAGGCTTCGAGCTCTCGGAACCGAAAGGAACCGCCACATGCAGCGGACGCAGTATCTCGGCGAGCTCGCGCAGGACATCGCGTTCACGTGGCGCCAGCTGCGCAAGAACCCCGGCTTCACCGCCGTCGCCGTCCTCACGCTCGCGCTCGGCATCGGCGGCACCACGGCGATCTTCAGCGCGGTGTACGCGGTGGTGCTGCGGCCGTTCCCGCTCGCCGACACCGAACGCCTCTACGTCGTCGGCGAAACCTACCAGGGTTTGATCTCGTCCATGTCGGCCGGCGTCTACACCGACGCGACCGCGGGCGTCACCGCGTTCGAGGGCCTCGCCGCCGAGCAGTTCGTCAGCTTCAATCTCGCCGAGGGGACGACGCCGGAGCGCGTCGTCGGCAAGCTGTGGGTGCGCCGCTTCGGCGCGCGGCCGATCGTCGGCACGTCGATCCGCATGAACGGGCGCGACTACCACGTCGCCGGCGTGATGCCGGCGGCCTTCGACCTCGCGTCGAACGACGAGGACGTCTGGACGCCGATCGCCTTCACGCCGGAGCGCAAGGCGATGCACGACGAGCACTACCTGACGGTGTACGGCCGGTTGAAGCGCGGCGTCTCGCGCGAGCAGGCGCTGCAGCAGCTCGAGGCGGTGGCGGTTCGCGTGCGGCACGATTTCCCGCGCGACGTCTCCGAGCTGCGCTACTCGATGGAATCGTTCGGCGAGAACGTCGTCGGCGGCTACCGCGCGCGGCTCTTCGTGCTGCTCGGCGCCGTGCTCGTCGTGCTGCTCATCGCGTGCGGCAACGTGGCGAACCTGCTGCTCGCGCGCGGCGCGGCGCGCGGGCGCGAGATCGCGGTCCGCACGGCGCTCGGCGCCGGGCGCATGCGTATCGTGCGGCAGCTGCTGACCGAAAGCGTGCTGCTGGCGCTCGCCGCCGCCGGCGCCGGCCTGCTGCTCGCGCACTGGTTCATCACGGGCGTCGTCGCGGCGAGCCCGCGGGACGTGCCGCGCCTCGATCAGGCGCGGATCGATCCGGTGGCATTCGGCTTTGCGATCGCGATCGGGCTCGTCTCGAGCGTCGTCTGCGGCCTCGCGCCCGCGCTGCGGCTCGCGCGCGCCGACGTGCAGACGGGCCTGCGCGACGGCGGCCGCGGATCGACGCGCGGCGGCTTTCGCGATCGGCTGCGCGCGGGCCTGATCGTCGCCGAGGTCGCGTTGTCGCTGCTGCTGCTCGTCGGCGCCGGCCTGCTGATTCGCAGCGCGCTCGCGCTGCAGCGCGTCAACCCCGGATTCGATCCGCACGGCGTGCTCAGCGCGCGCGTCGCGCTGCCGCAGGCCTCGTACGGCGATCCGGCGCGCGCCGCCGACACCTTCCGCCGCCTCGCCGACGATGTCGCCGCGGCGCCGGGGGTCACGCACGGCGCCGTGACGTCGTTTGCCGCGATGGGGCCCGGCGGCGGCAGCAATGGCCTGATGCCCGAGGACGCCGGCGACTTCGATCTGAGGAAGCTGATCCAGAGCCAGCTCCGGATCGTCACGTCCGATTTCTTCGCCACGATGCGCATCCCGATCGTGAAGGGCCGCGGCTTCGACGCCGGCGATCGCCGCGGCGGGCAGAAGGTGATGATCGTCAGCGAGGCGCTCGCGGCGCGCGCGTTCGGCGGCCGGAACCCGATCGGCAAGCGCATGGGGTGCTGCGAGTCGGGCCCGGACGGCAAGCAGGACTACAAGGTGATCGTCGGCGTCGCCGGCGACCTGCGATCGCGAGGCCCGGCGACCGCGCCGCGGCCGGAGTTCTATCTGCCGCTCGCGCAGGCACCCGATGCCGCGTGGGATTGGATCAACCGCACGTTTTACATCGTCGCGCGCACGGACGGCAACCCGCAGACGCTGACGCCGGCGCTGCGCGCGGCGGTGGCGCGGATCGATCCCGAGCTGCCGCTGTTCGATGTGCGCGAGATGGATCAGCGGCTCGCGGGCGCGCTCGCGACCTCGCGCTTCAATACGCTGCTGCTGACGCTCCTGGGCGCCGTCGGCCTGCTGCTCGCCGCGAGCGGCATCTACGGCGTCATCGCGTACTTCGTCAGCCAGCGCACGCAGGAGATTGGCGTCCGCATCGCGCTCGGCGCGACCGCGGCCGGTGTCGTGCGCCTCGTGCTCGGCGAGGCGCTGCAGCCGGTGGCGATGGGCGCGGCGGTCGGCGTCGCGGCGGCGATTGCGGCGACCCGCGTGCTCGCGAGCCAGCTGTTCGCCGTGAGCCCGACCGATCCCCTGACGATCGCCGCCGTCGTCGCGGTGCTCGTCGGCGTCGCGCTCGTCGCGAGCGTGATTCCGGCGCGCCGCGCGGCGTCGATCGATCCGACGCGCGCGCTGCAGTCGGAATAGCGTGGCGCCCGCCGTCACGCATCTCAATCTCTGGAAGCAGCATCTCGGCCGCGTTCCAGAGTCGGTGTGGGACGAGACCGACCTCGAGACGCTCGTGCTCGCGGACAACTCGCTGTCGGAGATTTCCGATCGACTCGGCGGCCTGAAGCGGCTCCGGATGCTGGACGTCGGGCACAATCAGCTCACGAGGGTGCCCGACAACATCGGCGATCTCGACGGGCTCACCGATTTTCTGTACCTCCACGACAACCGGCTCACGTCGCTGCCCGCATCGATCGCGAAGCTCACGCGGCTGCGGTACCTGAACATCAGCGGAAACGCGATGGCGCACCTGCCGGACGCGATCGCCGCGTTGTCGAGCCTCATCGAATTACGCGCGTCCGACAATCACCTGACGACTCTCCCGCCGTCGATCGGGCGCCTCTCGCGGCTGCGCGAGCTGCACGTGCGGAACAATCGGCTGACGACGCTGCCGGATGGTGTTGGACGGCTGACGGAGCTGCGGCACATCGATCTGCGCGGCAACCCGCTCATCTCGCTGCCGCCGCAGCTCGCCGCGTTGCCCAAGCTCGACAAGCTCGATCTGCGATGGGTTTCAACGCTCGGCTCGCCACCATGGCTCGACGATCTCGAAGCGCGCGGCTGCGTCGTGTATCGTTAGACCGGGATCGCGGAAGAACGCAGAGGAAGCAAAGAGCGCGAAGCGCAAAGAAGGAGGCGTGCATGCTGGGAGTACTGGTTGCCGCGGCCGCGTTTTCGATCTCGAGCAGCGCGTTCACCGACGGCGGCAACATCCCGTCGAAGTACACGTGCGACGCGGGGCAGACCAATCCCTCGCCGGCGCTCTCGTGGAGGGACGCGCCGGCCAACGCCAGATCGTTCGTGCTCATCATGCACGACCCTGACGCGCCGCTCGCCGGCGGCTTCACGCATTGGGTGCTGTTCGACATCCCCGCCGGCACGACGTCGCTGCCGGAGAATTTCCAGGCGGGCTCGGTCGGCGTGTCGGGCAACAGCGGCTTCCGCCGCGCCGGCTACGGCGGTCCCTGCCCGCCGAGCGGATCGCATCACTACCACTTCATGCTGTCGGCGCTCGACGTGCCGACGCTCGGGCTGCAGGCCGGCGCGACGAAAGCGGACGTCGAGAAGGCGATGCAGGGACACGTCATCGGGACGGCCGAAACCGTCGGGATGTATCAGCGCCAGCCGAAGTGATCGCGACGCGCGTGTGCCGCGCGTAGGTCCACCCGCGGCGCGCGAGATCGATCGCCACGACGACGATCGATTGCGCCAGGTTCATGCCTGTCCGCACGTACGCGCTGCGAAACGAATCCATCAGCGCGTCGAGCAGGCTCGAGACCAGGCGCACGGGCAGCGACGATCCGAGAGACCGCACACCCTGTGAGACGGCGCGCCGGTGACAGAACTGCGGTCGGCCCGAGACAAAAGTGTGGCGATCTAGCTGACGATCACCGCGATTCTGGCGGCGGCCGCGGTGCTGTCGGCGGTCGGTTCCGCTCGAAGCGCGCTCGATCGGCCCGAGCGGCTCGCCGCCGTTGTCGCGCTGCTCGCCACCGCCGGAGCGTGGTACGCCGCCAGGCTGGCGGTGCACGAGAAGGAGTTCAACTACCTCGTGGCGTCGCAGCAGTCGCAGCTGCGGCTCGCGGCCGTCGAATTGTCCGGCGACATCCTCAACTTCCTGAACCGGCGCGGCCGCGGCGCGCCTCCCCGTCCCGCGCCGGCGACATGGGATCGCGACGTCGACGCGATCCTGCAGTTCGAAGGCACGACCGCCGCGGAGTTCGAGGCGTCGTTCGGCGGCGAAGTGCGCAGGACGCACGACCTGCTTGCGCTCGAGGGGCTGCGCGATCCGGATCTCGACGCGTTCTACCGGCGTCCGGCGAACGCGTTTCAGATCGACGTCGTCGCGCGGAAGCTCGCCGCGCTCGCGCGGAGCGATCACAATTTTTTCCCGCGCCGCTCTTTTTGACACACATTCGGTCGATCGGCGTAGCCGCGCGCGGACGCGACAAGCCGTTCGCGATGCGCGCGTTGACGCAACGCGGCGCTGATGGCGTGAAATTTGGAGGAGCAGGCCCCGCCATGGGTCACCAAGCTCCCTGCCGCAAGTGCGGAAGCGCCCGACTGCGCGTCGTCGGACAGTCCTCCACCCCGCCCGGCGTGATCGTGAAATGCGACGCGTGCGGGCACTGGTCACTCGTGGTCGGCGGCGCGCCGGCGGCGCCTGACGTCGACACGCGCCGCGTCGAGCGGCTCGTGCATCTCGTCGTCAGCGACAAGGGGCTCGCGTGTCAGGTGCAGGGCGTGGCGCGCGTGCGCGAAGGGTGGCAGGTGACCGTCCTCGCCGGGCCCGAGCGCGGCCTCGTCCGCTTCGACGTGAAGGCGGACAGCCTCGGCACGATGCGCGCGTCGATCGAGCGCGGCCTGGCGCACATCGCGCCGTGAACCGGGAATCGGGTCTCTACTTCTTGATTTCGACGACGAGCAGCTCGATTGTCCGGCTCGTGTCGTTCACGTCCTTGTGCGTCTCGCCGGGCGGCATCGGCTCCTGCCAGTACGCCTTGCCGGTCTCGTAGCGCGTCACGGTCCGGCGCCCGACGGCCGACACCGTCGTCAGATCGCCGCCGACGATGCCGATCACGGTGCGATAGCGGTCGTGGCGATGGAGCGTCGACTCGGTGTGCGGCGGGATGACGCTCTTCCACGACACCGCGCGGTCGTTCTCGAACTGCGGCACGCGCGTCATCTCCGGCTTCGACTGCGCCGCGAGTCGAATCAGCGTCATGACGATCAAAGTACCGGCAGCACCACCCGCCGCGACCTTTCGTGTCATCGTTGTCTTCCTGCCTTCCGCCCCACCCACCCGGCCTGCCCGGCCTGCCCGGCCTACCCGGCTACTCTCTCCTCGAGTCCGAGCAGCCGCGCGGCGTTGCGCCAGCGAATCTGCTCGCGTTCGTCGTCGGTGATCGGGAGCTTCGCGATCGCACCGAGCATCGACGGGATGCTGCCGATCTGATGCGGGTAGTCGCTGCCGGCGAGGACGTGATCGGCGCCGGCGAAATCGATGGCGAGCTTCAGCGCGCCCTGATCGAAGTTCACCGTGTCGAAGTAGAACGTCTTCAGGTACGCGCTCGGCTCGCGGCCGATGTGTGCGCGGCAGTCCTTGAACGCATGGAACCCGCGATCGAGCCGCTCGGCGAGATACGGGATGGCGCCGCCGAGGTGGCAGAGCGCCCAGCGGATGTTCGGAAAGCGCTCCGGCACGCCGGCGAAGACGAGCGACGCGGCGGCGAGCGTCGTGTCGAAGAGGAAGCCGACGAGCGGCATGAGCCAGTACTCTTGCATCATGTCGACGTTCACCGGATGCGCCGGATGAATGTAGAGCACGGCGCCCGCGTCGTTCGCGGCTTCGTAGATTGGCCAGAAGCGCTCGTCGCTGA
>QHWK01000507.1 GCA_003223775.1 Acidobacteriota bacterium | reverse complement strand
CGCCGTTTTGCCTCCCCGACCGAGACGAACCGAGGAGAGATGAAATGGCGCGCTCCACGATTCGAATGCTCATCGGTGTCGTCGCTCTGACGCTGTTCTTGCCGCTTCAGGTACGTGGGCAACTCGCGACTGGGTCCATCATGGGCACCGTTCGCGATTCGACGGGCGCCGTGATGCAGGCAGTGTCCGTCTCGGCAAAGAGCCGTGGCACCGGCGCCGTGCGAACCGCCACGACTGACGCCGCGGGAACGTATCAGATCCTGAGCGTGCCAGCCGGCGATTACGACGTGCAGGCCACCGCGGTCGGTTTTCAGACCTCGATCAGAAGCCGCGTTCCGGTGACGGTCGGCGCCTCGGTGTCGGTCAACTTCGCGCTGGAGCTCGGCACGATCCAGCAGGACGTGTCGGTCACCGCGGAAGCGACCCAGGTGAACACGACCGATGCAAGTTTGGGCGGGCTCGTCGGCGAGCGCGAGGTCCGCGAGCTGCCGCTGAACGGCCGCGATTGGCTGCAGCTCACGACGCTCGAAGCCGGCGTCAAGGGCGGCATCGGGCAGCAGTCCGCAGCGGCCTTCTCGAATTCGCGCGCCGCGCGAGGCAACGGGCTGGCGCTGTCGATCTCCGGAAATCGACCGACCGGCAACGTCTTTCTCGTCGACGGGCTCGTCGTCAACGACTTCGCGAATGCGAGCCCGGGCAGCGGCCTGAACGTAAATCTCGGCGTCGAGGCTGTTCGCGAATTCCGCGTCTTGACCAGCGAGTACACCGCCGAATACGGCCGGTCGACCGGCGGCGTGGTCACGGCGGTCCTCAAGTCGGGCACCAACGAGTTTCATGGCACGATGTTCGAGTTCCTGAGGAACAGCGCGCTCGATGCACGCAACTTCTTCGACACCGAGAGACCGGACTTCCGGCGCAACCAGTACGGCGGCTCGGCGGGCGGGCCGATCAAGCGGAACAAGACGTTCGTCTTCGGCGATTACGAGGAGCTCCGGGAGAACAAAGGGATCCCGCATACCTCCGATACGCTGTCACCCGACGCGCGGAACGGCCTGGTCTGCGTCAGGGTCGGCAGCGACCCGTGCGGATCGAGAACGAGCGTCACGATCGCGCCGCAGATCCGGCCGTATCTCGCCTTCTTCCCGATCGCGAACGGCGCGATCACCGGCGATACCGCCAAATACAATTTCGCCGGCGAGCGCATCGGCCTCGAGCGCTACGCCGTCGGCAAGATCGATCAGAACATCTCCGATCGCACGACCGTGTGGGGCAGCCTGCAGTTGGACGACACCGACGAGTCGCAACCCGATCCGTACAACCTGAAACGGACCGGTTCTCCATCGCGCCATGCGAACGCCGTCGCCAACCTCCAGCACATCTTCACGCCAAGTTTCTTGAACACGACGCTCGTCGGCGTGAGCCACTCGCACATCACCGACGCGCTCGACACCGTGGCACTCAGTCCGATCGCCACCGACATCTCGCTCGGTTTCCAGCCCGGTGTGCCGGCCGGCATCATCGCCGTGTCGGGCCTGACCGGGACACAAGGCGGAATCGGCTCCTCCGGATCGGACATCCTCGACTACACCTCGTTCCAGATCGGCGACGATGCGTCGTGGATCAAGGGACGGCAGACGATCAAATTTGGTGGAAAGATCGAGCGGATTCATTACAACAAGGACTCCCTCGTCGGCGCCCCCATCGGCGAGTACGACTTCGACACCGTGCCGCTGTTTCTCCAGGGCATTCCCGGTCAATTCCGGACCGACGTACCCGGCACCGACGATGTCCGCTTCCTGCGGACCGGTTACTTCGGCGCGTACGTCGAAGACGGCATCGCCGTCCGCTCGAACCTGCACCTCAACATTGGCCTTCGCTACGAGTATGTGGAGCCGACGACGGAGACGCAGGGAAAAGTCGCGGTACTGACTGATCCGGCGTCGCCGACTCCGGCGACCGGCGGCAGCTACTTCAACACGACGAGCATGAACTTTGCCCCGCGCATCGGCATCGCGTGGGATCCATCTGGCGACGGCAAGACGCCGATACGCGCCGGCTTCGGCGTGTACGACGTGCTGCCGTTCCCGTATCTGATGGAGAACCGGACGAACAGCTTTCCGTATTTCGAAGAAGGCACCATCAACTCGCCGCCGGTGAGTGCCTTCCCAACGGGCGGCCTCGCGCTCATCACGCCGAGCAGCCTGCGCGCGTCGTACGTCGAGCCCAGCCCGAAACGCGCCTACGTGACACAGTGGAACGTCACGATTCAGCGCCAGTTGATGGCGAGCACCGCGATGACGGTTGGCTACGTCGGATCGCGCGGCCGCAACCTGCCGCGCAGCATCGAGGACGTCAATCAGGTGCCGCTGTCGCTCGTCACAACGTCATCCGACGGCCATCTCGTGTTCCCGACCAATCCGGCTATCAGAAACGGCGGACCGATTCCGCGCGTCAACCCGAACTTCAGCCGGATCGCCGCGACCGTGTGGGACGATTTCTCCACGTATCACAGCCTCGTGCTGGACTTCAACCGGCGATTCAGCGGCGGCCTGTTTTTCAAGACCGCCTACACATGGTCCAAGAGCATGGACGGAGGCTCGAACACATTCAGCGACAACGAGAGCAACAACACCTCGGGCTCGCCGTACGCCTTTCTCCCGGCGCTGCAGCGAGGTCCGTCCGACTTCGATATCGCGCACCGCTTCGTCATGAGCTTCAGCTGGGCGATCCCCGCGCCGGCGTCATTAGGAGGCGCGTCGAAGGCCCTATTGAGCGGGTGGGAGCTCGGTGGAATTCTCACCGCCCAGAGTGGTCCGCCGTTCACCGTGACGCTCCAAACGGATCAGGCGCGCACGGGCGACAGCCGCGTGCGGAGCACGTCCGGTGGACAGCGGCCCGACTTCAATCCCGCATCCGGCTGCACGGTCAACGCGACCGATCCGGGCAACGTGGCGAATTACATCCGGACCGAGTGCTTCTCGTTCCCGGCGCTCGGCACGCTCGGCAACCTCGGCCGCAACACGCTGCGCGCGCCGGGAATGCAGGACGTCGATGCGTCGCTCTTGAAGAACTGGGCGCTCGGGCAAGGCCAGCGGCGTTTGCAATTGCGTATCGAAGCGTTCAACCTGCTGAACAGGCCGAGCTTCCAGGTGCCGAAGACGAAGATCTTCGACGGCAGCGGCAATGTGATTCCAACCGCCAGCCAGCTGGCGGCGCCGACGCAAGTGCCTGAGCGGCAGATACAGCTTGCGCTCAAATTGAGTTGGTAGTTCGATACGCGAGTGCCTATGCGAAAACGCAGCGTTCTCGGCGTCACGATTGCAGCGGCGGCGATGTCGGCATTCGTCCATTCGTCCCGTCTCACCGGCGCCGAAGAGTCCGGCAGGATCGCGCTCTCCGGCCAGGTGAGATCGATCGAAGACGGTCCGATGGAAGGCGTCGTCGTGAGCGCAAAGCAGGATGGATCCACCGTCACGACGAGCGTCGTCAGCGACGAGCAGGGTCGCTACGGTTTCCCGTCCACGAAAGTCGCGCCGGGACGTTATGCGATCAGGATTCGAGCGGTCGGATACGAGCTCGAAGGCCCGAAGGCGGTGGACGTCGGCGCGGACAAGACCGCGACCACCGATTTCACGCTCCGCAAAGCCAAGAACATCGTCGGCCAACTGACCGACGCCGAGTGGCTCGCGAGCATTCCTGGAACGGAGAATCAGAAGAAGCAACTCCTCGGCTGCACCAACTGCCATACGCTGGAACGCACACTCAGATCTACGCACGATGCTGAGGAGTTCATGGGCGTCCTGGAGCGCATGGCGAGCTATGCCAACCAGAGCTTCCCGCTGCATCCGCAGATGCGCGTGAGCGCGCCGAACTTGACGCGGCGATTCGGCGCAGGCACCGATGATTTGGCGAAGTATCTCGCCAGCATCAATCTGAGCTCGAGTCCGACGTGGTCCTATCCGCTCAAGACGCTTCCGCGCCCGACGGGCGCGTCGACGCGCGTCATCATCACGGAGTACGACCTCCCGCGGAAAACCATCGAGCCGCACGATGTCATCGTCGATTTGGCAGGGACCGTCTGGTTCTCCAACTTTGGTGAGCAGTTCCTAGGCCGGCTCGATCCAAAGACGGCCAAGGTCACCGAAT
Source organism: Acidobacteriota bacterium (assembly GCA_003223775.1). Classification (GTDB taxonomy): domain Bacteria; phylum Acidobacteriota; class Vicinamibacteria; order Vicinamibacterales; family CAVVIG01; genus QHWK01. The sequence goes on along the minus strand of QHWK01000507.1, from coordinate 758 downwards.
ATCCCGTGCCGCTGGTTCGTCCCGGCTTCCCGACCGGCATGCTCGATCTGGAAACCGATCAGGAAGGGAACCTGTGGCTGTCGATGATGTATCAAGGCGGAATCGCGCGCTTCGACAAGAGGACCGAGACGTTCAAGACGTGGACCGTCCCACCGGAATTCACCAACGAGGAGACGCAGCAGTCGATGGTGGGACCGCAGCATTGGGAGGTGGACGGCAAGGTGTGGCTGAACGACGCCGGCGGCGCCACGGGCGTGTACCGCATGGAGATGGCGACCGGCAAGTTCGAGAAATGGGCGCCGTACAAGGACGCTCCTCCCGGCCCGCACTCCGTCTACGGCGTTTATGCCGACTCGAAGAACAACCTGTTCTTTCTCGACTTCGGTGGCGAGAACGTCGGAAAGATCGACGCGAAGAGCGGCACGGTTACGCTGTTTCCGACGCCGACCCCGCGATCTCGGCCGCGCCGCGGCCGCATGGACGCGCAGGATCGCCTCTGGTTCGGCGAGTTCTACGGCGGCAAGATCGGGATGTTCGACACGAAGACGGAAAAATTCCAGGAGTGGCCCGTCCCCACGCCGCACACCGCGCCTTACGACGTCGTGCTCGACAAAAACGATGAGGTGTGGGGCGCCGGAATGGAAGCCGACCGCATCATGCGCATGGATCCGAAGGCGGGCCACATCACCGAGTACCTTCTGCCCCGGCAGACGAACATTCGTCGAGTGTTCGTCGACAATTCGACGACGCCGGTGACG
>QHWK01000905.1 GCA_003223775.1 Acidobacteriota bacterium | reverse complement strand
GCCGCCGACGAGGATCGTATGCCCCGTGAGAAACGCGGCGGCGGGCGACGCCAGAAACACCGCCGCGCCGGCCACGTCGTCCGGCGTGCCCCAGCGCCGGAGCGGCGTCGATTCGATCACCGCGCGGCGCCACGCGTCGTCGGCGGCGGCGCCGAAGGAGGTTTCGATGAAGCCGGGCGCGATGACGTTCACGCGCACGCGCGGCGCCACTGATCGCGCCGCCCTCATCCTGCGCCGCGAGGATCTACGCCGCGTGCCACGACGCAAGCATGGTACCGCACATATCGACGGCGATCAGCAGATCGAGCTTCTCAACGCGCGACAGCGACGCGGCGCCGCCGGTGAGTATGTCGACGCCGGCGTTGTTGATCCAGACGTCGAGGCGGCCGAGCGCGCGCCGCGCGGCCGACGCGAAATCGCGAATCGACGCGAGGTCGGCGAGATCGAGCTGGAAGACGGCGGCGCGGCGACCGAGCTCGCCGATGGCGCGCCGTACCTCGTCGGCGCCGTCGGCGTTCGCGCGATAGGTGATCGCGACGTCGGCGCCCGCGCGCGCGGCGGCGAGCGCGATCGCGCTGCCGATCCCGCTCGACGCGCCGGTGACGAGCACGGCACGCCCCGAGAGCGCGGCGTCAGTCGCCCCTCGACTTCGCTCGGGGCGATCCTGAGCCTGTCGAAGGATCGGCAGTCGGCCGTCGCGTTCCGTCACGAACGCAGATGATACAGTAGCCGCCATGCAGCTGCTGGTGAGCGTCCGCAGCGCAGAGGAAGCGGCGGCCGCGATCGCGGGCGGCGCCGACATCGTCGACGCGAAAGAGCCTGGCGCGGGCGCGATCGGCGCGGTGTCGATCGACGTCTTACGCGAGATCGCCGCCGCCCTTCACGCGCATGTGCCGCTGAGCGCGGCGATCGGCGACGCCGTCGATGAAGCAACCGTCGAGCGGACCGCCTGCGTGTTCGCCGCCGCCGGCGCATGGTTCGTGAAAGTCGGCTTCGCCGGCATCTCGAGCGAGGCGCGGATCGCCGCGCTTGCCTCAGCGGCGCAGCGCGGCGTCGTCGCCGCCAGCGCGGGACGATGCGGCATCGTGCTGGTCGCGTACGCGGACGCCGATCCGAGCGCGAGCCCCACAGCGGGCGCGCTCGTCGACATCGCCGCGCGTGCCGGCGCGCGTGGCGTGCTGCTCGATACAGCAGACAAGAACGGATATGGGCTGCGCGCGCTGATCGATCGCGACACGCTCCGTGCATTCGTCGCGCGCGCGCACGCGAACGGATTGTCTGCGGCGCTCGCCGGCAGATTGACGGCAGACGATCTGCCCTTCGTGCAAGACGTCGGCGCCGACATCGCCGGCGTCCGCGGAGCGGCGTGCGACGGCGGACGGGCGGGGCGCGTGACGGCGGATCGCGTCCGCGCATTACGGAATCGCGAAGACACGAAGACACACGAAGCCACGAAGTTATTCTTGTACAAGAAAGAAAAAATCTTCCTCGTGACTTCGTGATTCTTCGTGCCTTCGTGGTTCCGTCACCGCGCGAGCGATGTGATGTCGATGCGATCGGCCGCGACGACGATCGCCTCGACACCAGGCGGCAGCGCGCGGGCGAAGTACGGATCGACGGCGTCGCTCGGCGCGCCGACGCCAGGCGGCTTCACCAGCACGAGGCGGCGCGCGCCGAGGCGGCCGGCGATCCACGCGGCGATGCTGTCACTCGTCACGTCCCATGAATGCGGCAGCGGATCCGCGTCGAGCAGCCAGCGCGACGGCGCGAGCACCGGCACGCGGCCGGCATCGATCGCCTCGAGAATCGCGCGCGCATCGTTGACCACGACCGCGGCGCCGCTCAGCCGCGCCGCGATCAGGTGCGCATACTGATCCATCGCGAGGACGGCCATCCAGTGCGCGGCCGTCTCCGGCAATCCCATCCGGCGATCCACGCGGCGGACGGCATCCGCGAAGGGCCCGCCACCCGGCACGATCACGAGGCGGCAGGCCTGCGCCGCCGCGGCCGTGGCCGCGAGCGTGCGGTCGAGAACCTCGACGTCAGCGACGAGCGCTCCGCCGACCTTGACGACGACGTCGACGGCTGCCGCCGGGTCGGGCGAACACACGCGTGAACTATACGTTGCGGGCGTTCCGGCGCGCGCCTATACTGCCGCGCAACGGCACGGACCGTGGAGGAGTC
>QHWK01000506.1 GCA_003223775.1 Acidobacteriota bacterium | reverse complement strand
GAACCCGCGCGCGCGAAGCGTTGCCTCGCGCGGATCGACGCGCGCGACCATGAACGGCGCCGGGTCCGACGTATCGACGAGGATTTGGTCCCAGTAGACGCGCAGCGTCGTCACGATGCGCAGGTCCACGACGCGCCGGTGCGGCGGCAGAACGGCTGTGAGATCCACCGCAATCGTCTGCGGCCGGCCGACCGGCACACCGATCTCGGGCACGACGGTCCGCCAGATGCCGCCTTCATCCTGAATCTGCAGCGCCGGCGGCTCTGGCGCGAGGCCGGCCTGATGCGCGGCGACGTTGTCGCTCGAGAAGGCGTAGTCGGTCCAGCCGGTCAAGAGCAGCAGCACGCGCGTCGCGCCGGCGACGTCGGCGCTGATCGTCACGCCGTGCGGCCGCGCGTAGCCCTGAATCGGCTCCAGCACGAAGTCGTCGACCGACCGGCGATCGATCCGCGAAATCCGGTCGAGGACGTCGCGCCCGTTCTCGTCCACCGCGCGAAGCGGCGGCCGCGCGGCCCGCGTCGCGTAGAGCGCGAACGGCCGCCGCGCCGCTTTCGATCGCAGCCCTTCGTTCGGGTAGACGTCCACGTTCGCCGGATGCGAGACGGCGACCAGCTGCAGCCGATCGACGAACAGGGCTTCCTCGAGCTCGTTCGTGACGCGCAGCTCGTAGCGGCCGCCGCGCGGCTGCAGGCGGTCGCGTCCAATCCGCACGTACTCGTCCGGATCCGGCGCGTCGTGGACGCCAGGCGCGGCCCACGATCCCATCTCGCCGCCGCCCATGAAATCGGTGAGGAACTCGAATCGCGATCCGTTCCAGAAGAACAGATACGGACACGACGACGGTTTGCGGTTCAGCTCCGTGATCGGCATCGCGGCCGTCGTCGACGCGCCGCGTAGTTGCGGCGGCTCGACTTCCGCCTGCACGATGCCCGCCGGCCACAGGACGCGGACGACGTCCGCGCGATCACGCGCGCCGAGGCCGAAGAGCACATCGGCCGGTTCGACGGCAGGGGTCGTCGACATGGTCTCGAGCTTGTGACGCAGGCTGCCCGCGCGCATCTCCACTTTCGATCCGATCGCGCTTCGGTTGCTGACGCGCGCCTTCAAATCGACGCGCAGCGATCGGCGCGCGCTGCCGCCGTCGTTCCGCCACACGCGGATTCTGCCCGACGCGAGACGGACGACGGCGTCGATGTCGCCGTCGCCGTCGAGATCGCCGAGCGCCATCGACACCGGCGGATCGTCGCCGCTGCGCGCCGCCGCAGGCAGCGCGCGGGCGCCGACGTCCATCCACGACTGGCCGGCGTTGCGCCACAGCCTTGCGCCCCGCGGCGTCAGCACGAGCAGATCGAGAAGGCCGTCGTTGTCGTAGTCGACGAATTGCGACGCGACCGCATCGCGTGTATCGGCGGGCGCATCGGCAACGGTGAAGCGATTCGATCCGTCGCTCATCGCCAGCAGACCCCCCGCGCCGCGCCGCCCGAAGAAAAAATCGGTCGCGCCGTCTTTGTTGACGTCGCCCGCGGCGACCGCGGTGTACGGTCCGTCAGCGGGAAGCCCCGTCTCGGATGCCACGTCGCGGAACGCGCCGTCGCGAAGATTGCTGAAGAGCGACGGGCGGCCGCCATACCCGACGACGAGGAGATCGACGTCACGGTGGTTGTCGAAATCGGTCGGCACGATCGCCACGGCGTGCCCGGCCGCCGCGACGCCGGCGTCGCGCGTCACATCGCTGAACCGGCCGTTGCCGTCGTTGCGCAGCAGCTGATTCGATCCCGGCGCGAACGCGTCCGGAAATGTCCCCGCGCCGCCGGGCGCGAATGCCTGCGGAAGGCTCGCGAGGCCGCCGATGACGATGTCGAGATCGCCGTCGTGATCGAGGTCGACGAAGGCGGCCGTGCGCGCCAGTGCACGTGCGGCGGGAAGCGCGGCCGGCTGCGTGACGTCCGTGAACCGGCCGCTCTCGTCCTGACGATACAGCCGATTCGACGGATAGCCGAGGACGAACAGATCCGATCGGCCGTCGTTGTCGTAGTCGCCGGCGATCGCCGCGAGCGGTGTCGTGCCGTCGAACCGAAGCGTCGTCGGCGCCGCGCGGTCGAACCGGCCGCCGCTGTTGCGGAATATTGCGACAGAGTCGCCTGACGGCGCGATCAGATCGAGTGCGCCGTCGCCGTCGAGATCGGCGAGCGTCACGCTGCGCGCGAGCGACGCCGCGGCGCGCGCGAGCGCGGGCCCGGCGCCGCCCGTGACGTCGATTGGCTCGCCGAACGCAATCGCCGGATCCGGGCGCGGCGGCGTCGCCTGATCGCCGGCGGGCGCGCCGGCGTCGACGAACGCGACGGCGGGCACGGCCGGATCGATCAACTCGGGCTCGAGGCCCGTCGACGAGACCGCTTCGGCGTAGCGGCCCTGTCCCATGTACACGTTGTCGTAGGTGATGCTCGCCGGATTGTCGCGCAGGCGCTGAAAGCGCGCCATCGCGTCGCGGCCGTCCGCGGCGCGGCCGCCGCGCGTGAGCGCGATCGCGACGCCGTAGGCCGCCGTCGCGTTGAACGGCTCGGCGGCGAGCGCCTGCTCGAAGAGCGCCGCGGCGTCCGCGTAATTCCTCTTGGCGACGAGCAGTTGCCCACGCTCGATGCGCGCGCCGACGTCGCGGGGATCGATCGCGAGCACGCGTCCGAACGCCGCCGCCGCGTCGTCGTCGCGCCCGGCGGCGCGCGCGATGAGCCCGCGGACGTACGACGGCTGCGGCGCGGACGGCATCGCGTCGGCGGCCAGCCGCGCCTCGCGCTCGGCCTCGTCGAGCTGCGAGTCGTAGAACAACGCGATCGCGAGGTCGAGGTGCGCGATCGAGAGCGACGGATCGATGGCGAGCGCGCGCCGGAATGCCGCCGCCGCCTCGCGGTAGTCGAACTGCTCGAGCCGCGCGACGCCGACGTTGCTCTCGCGGTACGCGCGCTCGCGCGCGCTCGCAGCGGACGAAGATCGCGCCGGCCCGCACGCGATCAGCGTCGCCGCGAGGCTCGCCAGCGCGACGGCGGGAACCAGACGCGTCCGCCGCCCGAACGGCGACATGTTGCGCACGTCAGCGGTTCGTGTGGTCGCGCACGTCGATGATGCCCGCGCGCTCCTCGAAGTAACGCTCGATCGGCGGCAGGAGAATCAGCACGATCAGCGTGATCCCGGTCGCCGCGACTGCGAGGCGGAATTCCCCAATCCCGGCCGCCATCCCGATCGCCGCGTTCACCCAGATCGTCGCCGCCGTCGTCATCCCGTGGACGCCCTTGTCGCCGCGCAGGATGGCGCCGCCGCCGAGGAAGCCGACGCCGGTGACGATGTTCGCCGCGATGCGATCGGACGTTCCCTCGTAGTGCACCATCGCGATCGATGCGAGGCTGAACAGCGCCGAGCCGACGGCGATCAGCATGTTCGTGCGCAGGCCGGCCGGCTTCTGGCGCATCTCGCGCTCGAGCCCGATCGCCGCGCCCAGGCCCGTCGCGAGGAGCAGCCGGACGATGACGTCTGCCGAAGACATAGGTCGAAGCCGACGCATCGTACTCCGGCCGTCAACTGCCTCCGCCCGTCTGCCCGGCCGGCACCAGGTAGCGACCGGGTGTCTACCTGATGGAAGACTTTTTCCGGCGCCAACGGCGGCAACGCCGCTAAGTGCTTGATTCTCTGGTCCGTCCGGCCGGCCCGGATCGTGAACGAGCACTCGGCGCGATGCTGAAGGCTGACCTCCATATCCACACGGGGGACGACCCCGTCGACGACATTCCTTATACGACCTTCGAACTGATCGACCGCGCCGAGGCCCTCGGCTACGAGGCGCTCGCCATCACGCTGCACGAGCGGCAACTCGACGTCCGCCCGTTCGCCGCGCATGCGGCCGAGCGCGGCATCGTCCTCGTGCCCGGCGTCGAGCGCACGATCGAAGGCCGGCACGTGCTGCTGCTGAATTTCAGCGAGGGCGCGGACGAGGTCAAGACCTTCGCGGACCTCGCGCGGCTGAAACGGCGCCGCCGCGGGCTCGTGATCGCGCCGCACGCGTACTTTCCGAGCACGTCGTGCCTGCGCGGCGAGCTCGAACGCCACGCGGATCTGTTCGACGTCGTCGAGCGCAACGCGATGTACACGCGCGCGGTGGACTTCAATCGGCGCGCGGAGCGCTGGGCCGCGCAGCACGGCAAGCCCGTCGTCGGCAACGGCGACGTCCATCGGCTGATGCAGCTCGGGACGACCTACACGTTGATCGACGCGGAGAAGAACCCCGACGCGATCTGCCACGCGATCGCCAACGGCCACGTGATCGTCGAGAGCCGGCCGCTGTCCACCGTCGAGGCCGCGCGGATCGCGAGCGCGCTCGTGGTCGGCTTCGATCCCGATCGGCTCGTCAACGAAATCGGCCAGCGCTGGCAGAGCGTCGAGACGATCGCGCGATCGATCGCCGGCACGCGCGTCTCGGGCAGCGACATCTCGCAGAGCTGACGGCGCGCGGCGGCGCGTGAGGCATACTCATCGCGATGCCGGAGCGTGGCGACTCGGCCGCGTACGATCGCTGGCTCGCGGATCTCGAGCGGCGCCACCTCGCCGAGCTCACCTTCCCCGAAGTGTCGCGCGCGCTGCGCGCGCTGTCAGCCACCTACGTCGAACGGCGGCAGAAGATCGCCGAAGGCGCGGCGCTCGCGGGCGCGGGCAAGCGTGCGGCATTCGCGATGTTCTATGGGCCGCTCCACTTCCTGCTCGTCGCGCACATCGCCGGCGAGCTGCCCGGCGCGGCCGGCGAGCACTCGACGCTCGTCGATCTCGGCTGCGGCACCGGCGCGGCAGGCGCGGCGTGGGCGCTCGCCTGCGCGCGCGCGCGCGGCGGGCGCGCTCCCCGCATCGTCGGAGTCGACCGGCATCCGTGGGCGGTCTCGGAAGCGGCGCAGACGTATCGCACGTTAGGGTTGAGCGCGGCGGTGCATCGCGGCGACGCCGCCACGGCGGCGCTGCCGTCCACTCGATGCGCGATCCTCGCCGCGTTCACCGTGAACGAGCTCGATGAACGCGCGCGCGCCGCGCTGCTCGGCCGTCTTCTCGGTCGCGGATCGCGCGGCGATCGAATCCTGATCGTCGAGCCGATCGCAGGCTCGATCGCGCGCTGGTGGGATCGCTGGCGCGCCGCGTTCGAGTCGGCGGGCGGGCGCAGCGACCAGTGGCGATTCAGACCCGAGCTTCCGGCGATCGTCGCGAAGCTCGATCGCGCGGCCGGCCTCGATCACCGCGAGATCACCGGGCGCTCGTTGTGGCTCGCGCCGCGCGCGACTGCAGCCAGTCGAGCAGCCGTTTTGTCGGCCAGCAGTTGACGACGCGGGCAGGCGGCACGCCGGCAAGCCGCGCGTGCGCGATCGCGGTTTCCGCGTAACTGAGCTCGCCCGTGGAATGCGCGTCGCTGTCCAACGCAAACAGACAGCCG
>QHWK01000505.1 GCA_003223775.1 Acidobacteriota bacterium | reverse complement strand
CGAATCGCTCGACAACTGCCTGAAGAGCTTCGAGCTTTTTGATTGTCGTGCCGTTCTGTCGTGAGAATTTGACGCGTGGCCCAGCAGCTCCAAGCCAGATGCGACAGCTTCCGTCCCGACACGGTTTTACTCGACATCGGCTTGCCGGTGATGGACGGATATGAAGTGGTGCGCCGCCTGCGATCGATGCAAAGCGCGAGAACCGCCCGATTCATCGCCGTGACGGGGTATGGGCAGGAAACAGATCGCCAGCGGGCTCTTGACGCGGGATTTGAGCATCATCTGGTGAAGCCCATCGATCTCGGTCAACTTGCGGAGATTATCAAGGACAGCAAGCGCCGCAACGGTTGACGATGGTCGCCGCACACGGCGGTCGCCGGCATGCGCGTCAACGCCGGCGCTACCGCGCCGACGTACACTGGCGCGCATGGATGCGCCCGATCATGGCGGTCACCTCCGCCGCGCGGTGATCGCCGGCGCCGTCGGCACCTCCATCGAGTGGTACGACTTCTTCCTCTACAGCACCGTGACGGGGCTGGTGTTCGCGCGCCTGTATTTTCCTCGCGCCGATCCGCTGGTCGGCACGCTCGAGGCGTTCGGCGTGTACGCCGTGGGATTTCTCGCGCGCCCGGTCGGTGCCGCGATCTTCGGCCACTACGGCGATCGCCTTGGCCGCAAGGCCGCGCTCATCGCGACGCTCCTGTTGATGGGCGTGGCGACGTTCCTCGTCGCGCTCGTCCCCACGTATGAGCGGATCGGCATCTGGGGCGCTGTGCTGCTCACGATCCTGCGCTTCGTGCAGGGCGTGGGCGTGGGCGGCGAATGGGGCGGGTCGGTGCTTCTGGCGATGGAGTGGGCGCAATCGAATCGCCATCGCGGGTTCATCGCCTCGTGGCCGCAGTTCGGCGTGCCGGTCGGGTTGTTCCTGGCGAATCTCGCCGTGCTCGCCGCCAGCGCCGTGTCGGGCGATCGCTTTCTGACGTGGGGCTGGCGCCTGCCGTTCGTCTTCAGCCTCGCGCTGGTGGGCGTCGGCCTGTGGATCCGGCTCGGCATTCTCGAGACGCCGGTGTTCGCGCGCCTCACGGCCGAGCGGAAGATCGAGCGCCGGCCCGTGCTCGAGGTTGTGCGGCGGCATCCGAGGGAGCTCGTGCTCACGGCGTTGTGCCGCATGGCGGAGCAGGCGCCCTTCTATCTGTTCACCGCGTTCGTGTTCGCGTACGGCGTCGGCACGCTCGGGCTGAACCGTAACATGCTCCTCGGCGCCGTCATGGCCGCGTCGGCCGTCTCGTTCGTCTCCATCCCGCTCTTCGGCCACCTGTCGGACCGCGTCGGACGGAAGCGCGTCTACATGCTCGGCGCCGTGGTGACCGGGGTCTACGGCTTCGTGTACTTCGCGCTCCTCGACACGCGAGTGCCAGTCCTCGTCGTCGCCGCGATCGTGCTCTCGCTGATCCCGCACGACATGTTGTACGGTCCGCAGGCCGCGCTGATTGCCGAATCGTTTCCAGCCCGCCTGCGCTACAGCGGCGCATCGCTCGGCTATCAGCTGTCGTCGGTGATCGCCGGCGGCCCCGCGCCGCTCATCGCGACGTGGCTGTACAGCGCCTATCATTCGGGAATGGTCATTGCCGGCTTCATCGCCGCCTGCGCGGCAGTGACGTTCGTCGCGACGGCGTTTCTGAGCGACTACACGAACAAGGACATCGCGCTCGGATGAGCGATCTGCTGGTCGTTCTCGTTCCGAGTGGTCGGTGAAGTGCGACGCGCTCTCGGGACTGTCTAGCGAACCGGTCCGAGCAGCCGCTCGAGGTCGTCGAGCTTTGCATTGAGATCGACCCACCGCGACTGCTCCACCGCGAGCAGCTGGGTGGCTTCGCTCTCGCGATTTCTCAGCTGATCGTCGAGCGCAGCTTGTTGACGCAGCTTGCGCTTCAATCCCTCCTCTTCGAACTCGAGACCTCTCCGCTGTGAAGCGTCGATCGTCGTCTGGAGCGTTTTCTGCACGTCCTCCAGCTCGCTCGCCATCTTTTTGGCCTCGAGGCTCGATCTGGTCTGTTCCTGACGAACCTGATCGAGTTGTGCGCTGAGCGCCCCGGTCCGCTGCTCTTGAATGTTGAGGCGCGCGAGCGTCAGCTGGACGCGCGGCGCCACCGCCGCCGATCGTTCCATCGCGAGGCGCAGCTCGTGGACTTCTCCGAGAAGCGCTGCGGTGGTGTCAGTTGGAGAGGTCTGAGCTGTCGCGCGGATCGTCGCCGACGCGATTGCAAGAGCGAGACAGGCGAGCGCGATGACCAACGCGGGTCGTTGAATGGACATGGAGCATCCTTTCGAATGCGCAACCTGCGTCATTCCAGAGGCAGGATTATCCCACGTCCGTGGTGGTGATCGATTCGACGTGTCGCCGTCAGCGCACGACGATCGGCGACTCGGCCTCCGGCAGGAACACGTGCGGCGCCTCGTTGCCGTCCACCGCGGCGATCCAGACGTCGCGCACCGCGCTCTGGCTCGATCGCGCAGCGGCGTAGAGCACGTGCCCGTTGTCGACCCACTCGAGCTGATCGTCGAGCGAGCGCGCGTCGGCGAGCGGATGCTCCGTCATCGACGCGACGTCGAGGATGTAGAAACGCCACGGCGCCATGTCGCCGCCGACGCGCTTCTTGTAGCCGATGAGTCGATTGTCCGGCGAGAGCGAGGGGCACTCGACGTTCTCGCGCAGCACCGTGAGCTTGCGCAGCCCGAGGTCGCCTTTGACCAGGTAGGTCTGGCCGCTCGTCTTCAACGTCGCGTAGAACTGATTGCTGTCGTGCGCGAAGGTGACGCCCCAGAAGTTGAAGTCGGCGTTGTGGAACCGCGCGCCGTTGCGCCATGTGGTGAACGACTCGAGATCGCCGAGCTCGTCGCCGCTGGCCATGTCCACGAGCGTCGTCTTGGTCGAGAACGCCGCGCTCGCGTAGCCGTGCGCCTTGCCCGTCACGAACACGGTGATCGTGCCGACGCGCCCGTCGGGCGACACGCGCGTGCGGCTCGGCTGCCCGTCGAGCGCGAAGGTGCGCACCGGCTGGAACGCCCCATCGAACACGATCGCCTTGTACGACGTGAGCACGCCGCGATCCGCGTGGAGACAGATGCCGCGGCTGACGCCGAACGAGATCCGATCGCACTCCAGCTGCGCCGCGGCGCGTCCGGTCTCGGGCGACGCAAGCGGCGCGACGTGCAGCTTGCCGTACTCGGCGTCGACGCCCGTGCGGCGGAACAGCACGTGCGGATTCGCTGAGAGACGCACCGCAGCCTCGAGGCCGCCGCCGGCGCCCGCCGCCGGCGCAGCGGCCGCGGCCGGCGCGGCGACGAGGCCGCCCGACGCCGGCACCTCGCGGTTCGGCACGCTCGCGACGACGCCCATCACCAGGACGCCGACAAGGGCGACCGCCGCGGCGCCGGCCATCGCGCGCACCTGGCCCGCCGCGCGCCGGCGCGCGCCCGCGAACGCGAGCGCGACGACGCCGCCGAGCGGCGTCAGCAGCGCGGCCAACGCGGGCACGATCGCCAGCGCGCCGCTGACGTACTTCCCGTACATCCCGTCAGGCCCGTACGGCTCGGTCGCCGCGTGCAGCACGTCGCTCCACGGCAGGACGCGCGCCTCGGCCGACTCGTGGAACGCATACAACGCCGCCTGCGCGACGAACACGATCGCGAACGCGCGCGTTGCGTTCGACGCGGCGCGCCGCGGCAGCCGCCGCGCGAGCAGCGCCCACAGCGCGGCAATCCCGAGCGAGAAGGCCGCGGCGACGCAGATCGTCCGCGTCGCGTCGGCGCTGTGCACCTCGAACGCCGCCACCGCGAACACGACCGCGATTTCCATCGTCTGGCGAACGACGACGAGCGCCGTTCCTGCGAAGACGATGGCGGCAAAGACGGCGCTGCGCGGTGCGGCCTCGACATCGGCGTCGCGCCACACGGCGACCGCGAACCACACGCCGGCGGTGCACGCGGTGGCTGCAAGCGTCGCTTCCCACCCGGATTGGTGCGGCGTGCGCTGGAACAGGTAGGCGGCGACGGCCGTCAACGGCAGCGCCGCGAGCGCGCCCCATCGCTGCGCCGACGCCGCGCGGTGCGACAGCGTCCGGCGAAACCACGCGAGGCAGAACGCCGCCGGCAGAAACGCCTGCAGCCCCTGCGAGATGGTGCGGATCAGGAGGTCGTTCATCGAGTGGTGGCGCTCCCTGAAAGACGAGAATGCTGTGCGGGAAAAGGGAGCAAGGCGTACGCCACGAGAGGGCCCGATTGTGCCCGTAGACGCGCGATCCGGGGCGCTCCGGCAGACGAAAGTCCTCCGCCCGACCGACAAAAGTCTGCCCTCGGGGAGACTTTTGCAGTTCTGTAAAGGGCTCGCGCGTAACGCCGCTTGACCGCGCAGCACGCGCCGGTGTGTGATGAACGGCCCCTCGAACCGCATGATCCCTGTTTTTCCACGATCCGGCGCCAGTCGCCGCCTGTTGTGCGTCCTCATCGCCGGCGTGGCGATCGTTGAGCCGCAGCCGATGCGCGCGAGCGCCGCCGACGCGCGCGCACAAGGCGGCAACGGACGCCGCGGCGTCATGGCCGTCGAAGCCGCAGCCCCGATCGTCGTCGACGGCGCGCTCGACGAGCAGGTGTGGCGCGACGCCGAGCCTGCCGCCGACTTCGTGCAGGCCGAGCCGCACGAGGGCGAACCGGCGACGGAAGCCACCGAAGTCCGCGTCGCGTTCGATCGCGACGCGCTCTACATCGGCGTCGTCTGCCGCGACGGCGCCGCGCAGTCGGCAATCGTCAACGACATCCGCAAGGACTTCATCGCCGGCGAGCAGGACAGCTTCGAGGTGATCCTCGACACGTTCGCCGATCGGCGGAACGGCTTCGTCTTCGTGGTGAATCCGGCCGGCGCGAAATCGGACGCGCAGATCGCGAACGAAGGACGCGACGTGAACGCGAGCTGGGACGCGGTGTGGTCGGTGGCGACCCGGCGCGACGCGTCCGGGTGGTCGGCGGAAATCCGGATTCCGTTCAAGACGCTGCGCTTCGAGCGCGGCCCGAACCGCGAATGGGGCGTCAACTTCAGCCGGCGCATCCGGCGGAAGAACGAGATCGACTACTGGTCGCCGGTGCCGCGCGCCTACAACCTCTATCGCGCGAGCCTCGCCGGCACGCTCGGCGGGCTGCCGGACGCGAGCCGCGGCAACAACCTGCGGATCAAGCCGTGGATCGCCGTCGACTCGACGCGGGCGTCAGGCGGCGCGGCGTTCGACAACGGCCGCCACGTCGGCGCCGACGTGAAGTACGGCGTCACGCCGTCGCTCACGCTCGACGTGACGGCGAAGCCGGATTTCGCGACATCCCGCGCGAATCGAGGCTGGGCAACAACCGGTTTCAGCCGCCGGAAGAGGAGATGCTGCTGTTCTTCAGCCGGCGCATCGGGCTGACGAGCGCCGGCGAGGCGATTCCAATCGACGCGGGCGCGCGGCTCACCGGCCGCGCGGGCGCGTACGGCGTCGGCCTGATGACGATCGAGACCGATCCGGCCGGCGGCGCGCCAGCGGACAACTACACCGTGCTGCGTGGCCGCCGCGACGTCCTCGGCGCATCGGACGTCGGCGCGATCTTTTTGTCGCGCCAGTCGACGAACGCGGGCGAGTACAACCGCGTCTACGGGTTCGACGCGAATTTCCGCTTCCACCGCGCGCTGAGCATCAATTCGTTCATCACGAAATCGGAGACGCCGGGCGTCAGCGGCGGCGAGCTCGCCGGCAAAGGGTCGATCGCCTGGAACGCGAACTTCCTGCACACGCAGTATTCGCTGCTCTCGGTGGGCGACAACTTCCGCGACGACGTCGGCTTCATCAGGCGGACGGGCATCCGCAAGCACTTCGTCGACTTCGGCATCCGGCCGCGGCCCGAGCGGCTGCGGAAGTACGGCATCCGCGAGCTGCATCCGCACACGCGCTACAACATCTACACCGATCAGTCGAACGTGAAGGTCACGCACACCAACCACGCCGCGATGACCGTGTTCTTCGAGAATGGGGCGAACGTCGAGTTCGCGGCGAACCCGCGGTTCGAGCGGATCGCGACGCCGTTCAACGTGCGGCGCGATCAGGCGTTTGCGGCGGGGCAATACGGCTGGACGGAGTACAACCTGCTCGTCGAAANNAGCTCGCCGTCGTCGTGCGTCCGTCGTATCACCTGTCGTTCGACGCGGCGCTGCAGCGGAACGACATCGATCTGCCGTTCCCGATGCGTCCGTTCGTCACCAACCTCGTGACGTCACGCGTCGGCTACGCGTTCAACACGCGGACGTTCCTCGACACGCTGCTGCAGTACAACACCGACCTGCGGCAGTTCAGCGCGAACGTCCGCTTCGATCTGATTCATCGTCCGCTGAGCGATCTGTTCGTGGTCTACAACGAGCAGCGGCTCACCGACGAGCCCACGCCGGTGAATGCCGGGCGCGGGCTCATCGTGAAGTACACGCACATGCTCGCGTTCTAGCGGCGATAGTCGCGATAACGCTGGTTCCGGTCGAACGACTCGCGGTAGCCGACCTCGAAGCCGCGCCGGTAGACGCGGCGGTAGAACTCGCGCTCGCCGTCGCGGCGATGGTAGCCATCGTCGGCGTTGCGATACTCGCCGTGGCGGGACGGCGCGTAATCGCGCCCGCGGCGCGCGTCGTTGCGCCCTTCCTCGAGCCCCTCGCGGTAGCCTGTGTCGTACGCGCGCCGTTCGATCTCGCGTGCGTAGCCCGCATCCCGAGAGCGGCCGCCGCCGTAGCCGTACGTCTGCGCGCACGCGGGCGCCGCAATCGCGACGCCGGCGGCGAGGGCCAGCGCGGGCAGCAGACGGGATCTGAACTTCATGGTTCGCCTCCGCGCCGTGCTGGTTCAAGCAGGGTGCCAGCCGACGCGTCAGCAATCTCTAAGGAAATCGATACGGGTTACAGTTGCGCTGTCCCCGGCGGAGGTCGCGACCGTCTGACCTGCTTGCGCTCAATCCGCCTTGACCTGCCAGACCTGCCAGACCTGCCAGACCCGCCTGACCCGCCCGACCTGCCTGGCCCGCCCGGCCTATTCGGTCCAGACGAGCACTTGCGATCCGCGGCGGTCCGCCTGATCGAGGATCAGCCCGGGACCGCGGCGCTCGAGGTCCTCGAGCGTCAGATGCACGCGATCGGAATCGAAGTCGATGCCGTTGTCATTGAGGAAGGAAAACTTGTTCGCGGGCGCGAGGCGGAGCAGCCAGAACGGAATCGACACGTTCACCAGCTTGCGTGCGCGGTGGTCGTACGCGAGCACGCGCAGCGCCTCGATCCTGGCGGTGGAGCGTTCCGCGGGAAGGACCTCGCGATGCACGCGCGGCCGATCGTCGTCGCGGCTCATCTCGAGCAGCGGCTGCTGCCCCGCGAACCGCTCGCGCGCCTCGCGGAACCGTGCGTCGGCGTCCTCGCCCGACGGCGGCCGCGGCAAGGACGCCGACGATGATGACGCCCGCGATGACAATCGAGATCCACGTTCTGCGGCTGCTCTGGCTCATCGCATTCTCTGCGCGCCGACCTTTTTCCTCTGCGCCCTACCCGCCCTGCCCGACCCGCCCGACCCGCCCGACCCCACCCTACTTCATGAGACGACGCGCTTCGTCGGCGGTTCCCGGATCGTTGTCGCTCTCGGCGAGCGCCGCCGCCTGCTGCAGTTCCTGGCGCGCCGCCGGCCGATTGCCGCTCTTCAGCGCAATCTTGCCGAGCTCGAGGTGCGCCCGGCCGTGGACCCACGCCCGCCCTTCGAGCGCGAGCGCCGCCCGCAAGTCGGCGTCGGCGTCGGGCGTCCGTCCGAGCGCGGCGCGCGCAGCGCCGCGTTTGTAGCGCCACAGCGCCTGCTCGCCGAACATCCGCGGCCGCGCGTCCGCGGCGAAGCGCCCGATGCCCTCGTTGAGGAACCGCTCCGCGTCGGCGGCGCGACCTGCCCGCAGGGACGTCGATCCGCTCTCGAGCCACACGAGCCGGTTCTGCGGATACTCCCCGCGCAGCAGCGCGAGCTGCCTCAGCGCATCGTCGTATCGTCGTTCGCGGTTGTAGATCAAGATCAGCGCGAAGCGCGCATCGGTCTGGTTGTCGCCGCCGAATCGCGACGCCTCTTCGATCAGCGCGAGCCCTTTCTCCTTGCCGCCGCCGAAACCGGCGACGTACGCCATCCAGCGGAGCGGCAGCGCGAGCGCGGCGACGATGTAGCGGTAGGTCCCGACGATGAGGCCGGCGTCCTTGCGCCGCGGCTCGAGGGTGAGCACGCGTTCGTGCTCGTCGTAGGCCTCGCGCGCCGCGCGGAATGCGCCGACGACGCTGCCCTCGACCGTCGCCGTGTACGACGCGCGCAGGCCGACGGCCGCGCCGAGCTGATAGTGCGCGTCCGCGTCGTTCGCGTTCGCGGCGATGCGGTGCCGCGCGATCGCGATCGCCTTGTCGATCGCGGCGCGGTAGGCGGCGACGATGTCCGGCGGCGGCGGCGCCGTCGGACCGTTCGGTTTCGTGACGTGTCCGAGGTAGTCGTCGACCGTCATGTTGCCGCGCGTGAACGTGATGCTGAGCCAGAGCGAGGTCGCGAGGCCGCGGTAGGCCGCCGCGTCCTGCGGGTCGGCGGCCACGGCCTGGCGGAACGTCTCGAGCGCCGCCGTGTGATCGAGGTTGTAGAGATGATTCGACGCGGCGGCCCGCAGCACAGCCGACGCGGCGTTCGCGCGCGCCGGCGCGGGCAGCGCGACCAGGAGCGCCGCGCATGCCGATCCCGCGACGAACCGCGCCCCGGCCATCACGTCGATCTTACGCCGCGCCGCCTCCTTGCGCCGCTTGTGCTTCCTGCATACAATCGCCACGCTTATGGACAAGACGGGCATTCATCCCGGCGGCGAGCACGCGCACATCGCGGCGCACGGCCACGACGAGCACCACGAGGAGCTCGGCTGGTGGCGCAGCTACGTGTTCTCGTTCGATCACAAGGTCATCGGCATCCAGTACGCGGTCACCGGCCTGCTGTTCCTCCTCTTCGGCTTCACGCTGATGATGATCATGCGGTGGCAGCTCGCCTATCCGGGCAAGCCGATTCCGCTGATCGGCCAGTGGCTCGGGCAGGATCGCGCGCCGATGGGCATCATGCTGCCGGAGTTCTACAACCAGCTGGGCGCGATGCACGGCACCATCATGGTGTTCATGGGCGTCGTGCCGCTCGCCGTCGGCGGCTTCGGCAACTTCGTCATGCCGCTGCAGATTGGCGCGCCCGACATGGCGTTTCCCAAGCTGAACATGATGAGCTACTGGGTGTACTTCCTCGGCGGCGTCACGATGCTCGCCAGCTTCTTCCAGAACGGCTGGGACAAAGGCATGGGCGCGGCGCAGTCCGGCTGGACGTCGTATCCGCCGCTCGCGGTGATCGCGCCCGGCCAGACGATGTGGCTCGTCGGCATGATCTTCCTGATCACGTCGTCGCTGCTCGGCTCGGTGAATTTCATCGTCACGATCGTGCAGCTTCGCGCGAAGGGCCTGAGCTACATGCGCCTGCCGTTCTTCGTGTGGGCGCAGCTCGTCACGTCGTTCCTGCTGCTGCTCGCGTTCCCGCCGCTCGAAGCGGCCGGCGTCCTGCAGCTGATGGATCGCCTCGCGGGCACGAGCTTCTTCATGCCGAGCGGCCTCGTCGTCTCGGGCAAGCCGCTGCTGATCTCGGGCGAGGGCAATCCGCTCCTCTGGCAGCACCTCTTCTGGTTCCTCGCGCACCCGGAGGTCTACGTTCTGATTCTCCCCGCGATGGGGATCGTCTCGGAAGTGATCGCGAACAACACGCGCAAGCCGCTCTGGGGCTACAAGGCGCTGGTGTACTCGTTGGTCTTCCTCGGCTTCATGTCGTTCGTCGTGTGGGCGCACCACATGTTCATGACGGGCATGGGCACGACGATGAGCGCCTTTTTCCAGACGACGACGATGATCATCTCGATTCCGTCGGTCGTCATCCTGACGGCGCTGCTGCTGTCGCTGTGGGGTGCGTCAATCCGCTTCACCACGCCGATGCTCTTCGCGCTGGCATTCCTGCCGATGTTCGGCATCGGCGGGCTCACCGGCCTGCCGCTCGGCCTCGCGCCGTCGGACATTCACTTGCATGACACCTACTACGTCATCGGCCACTTCCACTACGTGGTCGCGCCGGGGACGATCTTCGCGCTGTTCGCGGGGATCTACTACTGGTTCCCGAAGGCGACCGGACGGAAGATGAACGAGACGCTCGGGGCGATCCATTTCTGGGGATCGTTCGTCTGCATCAACCTCGTGTTCATGCCGATGTTCATCCAGGGGCTCGGCGGCATGAACCGCCGGATGTACGACGGCGGCCTGCAGTACGCGCACAACGCGGGGCTGCTGAAATACAACACGATCATCGGCTTCGCCGCGTGGGGCCTCGGCCTGTTCCAGCTGCCGTTCATCTACAACTTCTTCAGCAGCATCAAGTGGGGCGCGATCGTCGATCGCAATCCGTGGGAGGCGACGACGCTCGAGTGGTCCGCGCCGTCGCCGCCCGGGCACGGCAACTTCCTCGCCGAGCCGATCGTGTATCGCGGGCCGTACGAGTACAGCGTGCCGGGGTCGCCGCGCGACTTCACACCGCAGTTCGAACCAGAGGGCGCCTGACGTGAATATTCCGTACACGGTCGAAGAACGGCCCGATAGCGGCCTTGCGAACGGGAAGCTCGGGATCTGGCTGTTCCTGGCGTCGGAAGTGATGTTGTTCGGCGCGCTCTTCTCGACCTACATCATCCTGCGCACCGGAGCGCCGGAGTGGCCGCACGGCGAGCTGAACATCTGGCTCGGCATGATCAACACCTTCATCCTGATCGCCTCGTCGGTCACGATGGTGATGGCGTGGGCCGAGCTCAAGCTGCACAACTGGGCGCGCCACCGGCTGTTCCTGATCCTGACCTTCGTCCTGGCGGGCGTGTTCCTCGTCAACAAGTACTTCGAGTACTCGAGCCACTTCGCGAAGGGCGAGGGGCCGTGGCACAGCACGTTCCTCGCGATCTACTTCACGCTGACCGGCCTGCACGGCCTGCACATCGTCGGCGGGATGGTCGTGATGGCGTATCTCCTCGGGCCCGGCGCGATCCTGTTCAAGCGGAACCCCGAACAATTCGTCAACCGCATCGAGTACACGGGCCTCTACTGGCACTTCGTCGATTTAGTCTGGATCTTCCTCTTTCCGGTGTTGTACCTGTTATAGAGCGGAGCGCGCATGCATTCGGATCCCGAAGCCATCAGGAAAAGTGTCCGCCAGTATTTCATGATCGGCGCGGCGCTGTTCGTGTGCACGGGCATCACCGTCGCCGTGAATCAGGTCCACCTGGCGGTGCCGCTCGCGATCACCGTCGCGCTGATCATCGCCTCGATCAAGGGCTCGATGGTCGCGTCGGTGTTCATGCACCTGAGCCACGAGAAGCGGTGGATCTACGGCGCGCTGATCCTGACGGTCCTCTTCTTCATCGTGCTGATGTCGGTGCCGATGTTCACCGTGGGCGATTCGATCGGCACGCCGATCGGCGCGGCCAACGCGTCGCACTCGCAGCCGCCGGAGCGGTGACATGTCCCTGAAGGCCTTCCACCTCTTGTTCATCGGCCTGTCGGTGGTGCTTGCCGCGTTCGTCGGCGCCTGGGCGGGCCAGCAGTATCAGGCGGCGCACGACGCGACGTATGCGGTGACCGCCGCGGCGGCGCTCGCCGGCGGCATCGGCCTGGCCGTCTATGGCGCCGCGTTCCAGAGAAAGATGCGCAGGCTGCAATGAGAGCGTCGATCGCTGGGCTGCTCGTTCTCGGGATGCCGCGCCTCGCGCTGGCGTGCCCGGTCTGCTTCGGCAACAGCGACGCGCCGATGGCGAGCGCGACGAACACCGGCATTCTCTTCATGCTGGGCATCGTCGCCGTCGTGCTGTGCGGCTTTGCGTCCTTCTTCATCCACCTGATTCGCCGCGCCAATCGCGTGGCCGCCGAGGCGGATCGCGCCGACGCCGGCCGTCTGTCGCCTTCGGAGGGGACCGCTCAATGCTGAACTACCTCGGGCTGCCGGTGCAGGCGTCTACGCATGCCGGCGAGATCGACGAGATGATCGTCCTCGTGCATTGGCTGATGGCGGTCCTGTTCGTCGGCTGGGGGATCTTCTTCGCCTTCGTGCTCGTACGCTTCCGGCGCGGCGCGAACCCGCGGGCGAGCTATACGGGCGCGAAGGGCAAGATCTCGAAGGGGACCGAAGTCGCGGTCGCCATCGTCGAAGTGATCCTGCTCGTGTTCTACGCGATCCCGGCGTGGGCCAGGCGCGTGAAGGCCTTCCCGACCGAGAACGAGGCGATGGTGGTTCGCGTCGTCGGGCACCAGTTCGCGTGGGAGATTCAGTATCCGGGCCCGGACGGCAAGTGCGGCCGCACCGATGTGAAGCTGGTGTCGTCGGACAATCTAATCGGAAGCGACAGAACAGATCCCGCCGCGAAA
>QHWK01000504.1:1266-6730 GCA_003223775.1 Acidobacteriota bacterium | reverse complement strand
TTCCTCCTCCGCGCCGTTCGTCATGTCCTTTCCATTTCGGCCGTCTCGGCGCGCCGGGTTTTCGTCGGCGCGAAAAAACGCGCACGCACGCCGAGAAACCCCCGCCCCGCATCGCCGAAAAAGCGTCGCACCGCAGGAAAACCGCAGAAAAACAGCGAGTCAGCTCGGCATCGGGCTTGCCCTTACGGACGTAGATGCCCTGTCACATCGGCTTCCTCGAAGACAGCGGCTACATCCCGCGGCTCGCGATCTTCTGCGATCGGATCTTTCGCGCCATGGGCCTGAACGGCAAGGCGGTGCTGCCGATGGTCCTCGGGCTCGGCTGCGACACGATGGCGACGATGACGACGCGGATCCTGGGGACGCCGAAGGAGCGGCTGATCGCGATCCTGCTGCTGGCGCTCGGCATCCCGTGCTCGGCGCAGCTGGCGACCATCATGGGGATCCTCGGCGGGATTTCGTTTGCCGCCCTCGCAACGCTGTTCGGCGTCGTCCTCGGCCAGATGTTTCTCGTCGGCTGGCTCGCGGCGAGAGTGCTGAAGGGCGATCGATCGGAGTTCATCCTCGAGCTCCCGCCGATCCGCTGGCCGCGGCTCGGCAACCTCCTGACCAAGACACGGCTGCGCGTGTGGTGGTATCTCGGCGAAGCGGTGCCGCTGTTTCTCGTCGGCACGGTGCTGCTCTTCGTGCTCGATCGCGCGGGCGCGCTGGCCGTCATCGCAGACGCCGGACGTCCCGTCGTCACAGGCCTGCTCGGGCTGCCGCCGGCGACGGCGCAGATTCTCGTCATGGGCTTCCTGCGGCGCGACTACGGCGCCGCCGGCCTGTTCCAGCTCGCACATAGCGGACAGCTCTCGGGAGTACAGGCGGTGGTCGCTCTCACCGTGATGACGCTGTTCGTGCCGTGCGTGGCGAATTTCCTGATGATGGTCCGCGAGCGTGGACTCAAAACGGGCCTGGCGATCATCGGCGTCATCACGCCGATCGCCGTCTTCACAGGCGGGGCATTGAATTATGTCCTCCATTCCCTTGGCGTTCAGTTCTAAGCGGAAGCATGCGGGAGAACGGCCGCGGGACCGCGCGGCCGTGCCGCTCTCGTCGCTGAAAGCGGGCTATCGCGGCGTCGTCGTCGAGGTCCGCGCGAGCCACGACGGCCGCGCCGATCGACTCCTCGCCCTCGGCGTCACGCCGGGCGCGCGCCTCGTCGTGCTGCAGACGTTCCCGGGCATCGTGTTCATGTGCGATCAAACGGAGCTCGCGGTCGAGCGGAGCGTCGCCGACTCGGTCTTCGTTCGACTCATGACGACTGCCGACCAGGGATGCGACGGCGAGATGCCATGACGCCGCCGCTTCGGCTCGTGTTCTGGGAGACCACCAAGGCGTGCAATCTGACCTGCCGCCACTGCCGCGCGGTGCCGCAACGCGCCATCGGGCCGATGGAGCTGACGACGAGGCGCGCGCTCGATCTGATCGACGACATCGCGATCGTCGCGAAGCCCGTCATGGTGCTCTCGGGCGGTGAACCATTGTTCCGCCCGGACCTCTTCGAGATCGCCGCGTACGGCGTCGAGAGCGGGTTCCGAATGGCGCTCGCGACCAACGGCACGCTCGTGACCGGCCACGTGGCGGCGAAGATCGCCGACGCCGGGTTCTCGCGCGTCGCGATCAGCCTCGACGGCGCAAACCCGGCGACGCACGACCGCTTCCGCGGGCTCCCCGGCTCGCACGCCCTTGCGCTGCGCGGCCTCCGCAACCTGCGCGCCGAAGGCGTGTCGGTGCAGATCAACTCGACGATCGCGAAGCACAACGTCACCGAGCTGCCCGCGCTGCTCGACCTCGCGCTCGCGATCGATGCCGACGCCCTGCACCTGTTCATGCTCGTGCCGGTCGGCTGCGGTCTCGAGATCGCGCCGGCCGAGATGCTGCCGGCCGACGAGTACGAGCGCGTGCTGCGCTGGTTCGATGAGCAGTCGAAGAGCTGTCCGATCGATCTCAAGGCGACCTGCGCGCCGCACTACTACCGCATTCGCGCGCAGCGGATCGAGGAGGAGCGGCGTCGGGGCGACTTGACGTCGTCGTTCATCGCGCCAGGCACGAAGGCGAAGGCGGCGCCGGGCTTCACGACGCACGCGGCAGGCGGGCATCCGCACGGCCACGGCCAGCACCTGTCGGCGATGACGCGCGGCTGCCTCGCGGGAACGAGCGTCTGCTTCATCTCGAACGAAGGCATGGTCTATCCGTGCGGCTACCTGCCGGTGACTGCCGGCGATACGCGCGTGCAGGCCTTCGCTGACATCTGGAACGACTCGCCGGTCTTCCGTGATCTTCGCGATCCGGACGCGCTTGGAGGCAAGTGCGGCGAGTGCCGCTACCAGGCGCTGTGCGGCGGCTGCCGCGCGCGCGCGTACGCCGCCACCAGCTCGTTCCTCGCCGAAGAACCATTCTGCTCGTATCAGCCGGCGACTGTCGTCCGGCCCACTCGTCTCATTCGGATGGAGGCGCGATCATGACTCGACAGTTCACAACGCGCGGCGTGGCACTCATGCTCTGGCTCGGCGCGTCGGCGGCGCTCCTCGCGCAGAGCGGCTCGCTCACCTACGACCGAACGGAGGAAGTCACCGTCTCCGGCACCATTCTGCATGTCGTCAGCCTCGCCGCGCCTGACGGCGCCGTCGCCGTCCATCTCGACTTCAAGACATCCGACGGAATGCTGAATGTGCACGTCGCGCCCGCGATGTTCATCGGCCAGGAGAACTTCTGGTTCTTCGCCGACGATCGGCTCGAGATTGTCGGCGTGAAAACGTTCATCGACGGCAACAACGCGTTCATCGCGCGGTCGCTCAAGAAGGACGGCAAGACACTCACGCTCCGCGGAGCCGACGGCAAGCCCGCATGGAAGCCGGCAACCGAGGGCGTCGACGGTTGCGGAGTGGCTCACGCGCTGTTGCCGAGAGGTACGGAGCTCTAGTCTAATGTTCGAACTACGGCCGTCCTGGGAAGGGCGTGCCGTTCACGAACAGAATCACCGCGCCGTTCCGCTGGTTGCCGACGAGGATGTCCGGGCGGCCATCCTCGTCGTAGTCGCCGATCGCGAGTGTGCGCGGGTTGAATAGGCTTTCCGCTCGGACGCGGCCCGCGACTGGGAAATGTCCGGCGCCGTCGTTCTTCAACACGAGCAGCCGGTTCTCGCCGTAATCCGAAATCGCCAGATCCACCACGCCGTCGCCATCGGCGTCGACCGCTTCGATGTCTCGGGGCGACACGCCGACGCCGGTGACAGTCACGCGGTTGCCGAAATGCGGCTCCGCCGTCGCCGTGGGATTCTGGAAATAGATCGACACCGTGCCGGCGTCGGTGTTGATGGTCGCGAAGTCGGGGTAGCGATCGTGGTTGAAATCGCCGATTATCACGTTCCGCGGCGACTGGCCGACATTGTAGGTTTCCGACAAAGCCGCCAATGCGCTGCCTTGGTTGTACAACACGTACACCTTTCCGTCGATCGCGTTGGTCGCGACGAGGTCCGGCCGGCCGTCGTTGTTCAGGTCGGCGACGGCAAGGCCCTGAGCGCCCCGGCCAATGTCCCAGCCGGAGAAGCGCTGCCAGTTGACACCGTCGCCGGCGCCGAGAATTATTTGGACAGAACTCCCCTCGTACAACGTACACGCGAGGTCTGCGTTGCCGTCCCGGTTGAAATCGGCGATCGCGACTTCGCGCGGGCTGCCGGGAAGCGGCAGCTCCACTGAATCCGGAGGGAACTCGATGTTCGCCGACACGACGAATCCCGACGGCGTCCATAGCAGGATTGTCACTTTGCTCGCGTCCGCGACCGCCACCGCGAGATCCGGATGGCCGTCATGGTTGACGTCGCCGGCCGCGATCGAAAACGGAGCCGCGCCGACCGCGTGGAACTCGGGCCGGCTGAAGCCGCCGCGGCCGTCGCCGTACCACACGCTCACGTCGTGCGGCGCGGATCCGAAGTTGGCCGCGGCGAAGTCGAGATGGCCGTCACCATCGAAGTCGGCCGCGACGATGCCGCGTGGGCTGCCGCCAGAGGCGACGCCGTCCGCACTAAAGGCGAACGGTTGAGCGACGGCGAACGAGGCGCCGGCGAGCCAGACGGTGAACGCACACAGCACAGGTCTCATAGGATTTCTCCTCACTTGCGCGTCGGCTCAGAAAGAAGGATGCCAGGCATCACTGGCGCCCTTTTCAGCCGCGTATCGTCGAATGAGGAGAACGGGTGTCCGCGAAGAGGAAGTGCTTCGCCGGATTGGGCGAATGTTCTGCCTATCGCGACCCGAACGAACTGGTGGTCAGAGTCGGGTCTCGGGCGGCCGCCATGACGAATCGGCCGCTGCGCCGGAACAGCACGGCCTGCTGATCGCGGCCCGGTCGCTGCACGACTGGCTCATGATGTGAATGGCATTCAGCCGGTAGAACAGCCTCGCATCGAACGTGCCTTGCCCGACGCGATCGAACAGACAGACCGACGAGGTCGTGATGATTCGTCGACGTTCACGTGCCTCTTCATGATCGAGGAGCCGCATGAGCGCAGTTTGTTCGGCGCTGTTCAACGCCTGTACCTCGCGGATGACCAGGACCTCCTCGTCAGTGGTCCTTTCGTTCGCGCGCCGATCGAGGGCGGCACCGACGATGGCGGTGCCATCGAACATCGCTACGTCGAACATCGCCACGTTCGGCGGCTTCCTTTTCTCGTTGCCTCCATTGGCAATCGCGAGCGCAACAGCGAACGCGTGATCGCGCGGCGCCGTGATCAGAACGGGGACGGGGTAATGTGTCGCGAGTTCGACGTCGGCCAGCAGATCGATGAGTCCAGTCATGTATGACTCCGTATGACTTCTGCTGCTGCCGGAAATCCGGCAGCCAGCCAGATTCACCGTGATGAACCGCAATTGATGTGCCGCTCAGGATTCGTCGATCACGGTTGTGACGACGCAGAATTGCGGTAGCGCAGCCCTTCCGGGCTGCCCGCCGACGACTCTGCGTGCGTGGCTCGACGTCCGCCTCAGGCGTGTGAGGCCCGTCGTTCGTGATCGCGCCGATCGATCTGCCGGACCTTGAGACCGAGCGCGATGACGAAGATCAGGATGGCGCCCAGGGACCACGCGAGGCCACGGCGGCGGAAACGCAACTCGGCGACGCCGCGCTGGCCGCTGCGCTCGACCGAGTCCACGACCCCGACACCGTCGGCGACGATCGGCGCGACGGTCGCCGGCACGAAACCATGCATCTCGGTCCGCGCCAGCGTCAGCTTGGTGCCCGCTTCGCGCAGCGCGAGCTGCTGGTCGCTCACCTCGATGCCGGCGTTCTTCACGCGGTCGATGAGCGACCCTGTCTGCTCGATGCCGCGCTTCAGCCGCTCGATGTCCGACCGCATCGCTGCCGCAGCCGCTGCCCCGCGATCGCTCTTGTCGTCGACCGCGTGAAGAACGCCGGGATTGAG
>QHWK01000504.1:0-1238 GCA_003223775.1 Acidobacteriota bacterium | reverse complement strand
TTCGCAATCGCCCCGACGCCGGGCGGCGCCGCGCCGTGGTTGCCGTGGCAATCGTTGCACGTCGGCGCCGAGAGGTCGTTGCGCTTCGTCAGCGCCGCGAAGTGCACGCTTTTCTGGTACTCGGCGAACTGGTTCGTCCCTATCGCGGCGCCGTCCGTCGTCTTGTAGCCGGCCATCCGCGTTCGATCGGCGTGGCAGGTTGCGCACGTGGCCGCGACGTTGATCGGAAAGACGGGCGACTTCGCGTCGCTGACGAGGCGAACCCCATGCGCGCCGTGGCAGCTCGCGCACGTCGCGACCTTCGTGTCGCCGGCCGCCAGCTGTCTGCCGTGGACGCTCCCCCCGTACTCCGTCGCCTGGTCGACGCGCTGCTTCGGCGCGAACGTGCGCATCAGCTCAGCGTTGCTGTGGCAGCGCGCGCACGTCGCGATCACCGCCTGCCCGGATGGCTTGCCGCGAAACGCCATTGCCGCAACGCGTCCTTCCGCGTCGTGCGCGAGCACCTTGTCGGCGCTCGTCGGGCTGCCGCCGTGGCAGTCGACGCATTCGAAGCCGCGCTCGCGGTGCACGTCCTGTCCGGAGAAGAGCTGCGCCGGCGCCGCGAGCCGCGCGTCCGACAGCGCCGAGTGGCAGGCGACGCACGTGTTCGCGATCGACGCTGGCGCTGACTGCGCACTCGCGTTCATGACGCCGGCGGCGACAAGGCCGCAAAGGATGACAAGGATGCGGCTACTTCGCATAGTGGCCGATGATCGTGAACGTGACGAGGTACACGAGCCCGATCGCCGCGAGCACGGTGAACAGTCGGCTCGACTCTCCGCGGCTCGCCCGGCGATCGAGGAACGGCACGAGCACGAGGAACAGCGCCGCGATCCCGAATGCGACGACGCCGAGCCGCTCGCCTTCGAAGCCGAGCACGTGGCTCGGCACGAGCTTCAACGTGTGGAACATCGCGAGGAAGTACCACTCCGGCCTGATGCCGGGCGGCACGACGGCGAACGGATCGGCCTTCGTGCCGAGCTCCCACGGGTAGAAGGCGGCGAGCGCCGCGAGCACGGCGACGACGACGTACCACGCGAGCACGTCGCGCAGGACGTAGTTCGGGAAGAAGGGCATCTGCGGGACGCGCTCGCCGGGCTTCAGCTTCTTCTCGATGTCGAGCGGGACGCTCATGCCCTGCCGCTGGACAAACAGCAGGTGCAGCGCGACGAGCGCTGTCGCGATCGCCGGCAGGACGG
>QHWK01000503.1 GCA_003223775.1 Acidobacteriota bacterium | reverse complement strand
CGACGCGTACGTGAAGAAGGCGATCGCGGAGAAGCTCACCGATCAGCAGGTGCGCGACGTCGAGATCGGGAAGGCGCACATCGGCATCGGCGTGGTGCACCGGGGCAAGCTCGCGTCGCCCGCGCCGGAATCGGTCGCCGAGCACGATCAGGTCAGCGAGGTGTACCACATCATCGAGGGCGCGGCGACGCTGATGCTCGGCCCCGACATCGTCGGCGCGAAGCGCCGCCCCGCGACGCTCGAGACGGTGCGCCTCTTCAACGGGCCGGGCAGCAACGGCGCGTCAATCAGAAACGGCGTCTCCTACGATCTGAAGGCCGGCGACGTGGTCGTCATCCCGGCGGGAACGGGCCACTGGTTCACGAAGATCGACGACCACGTCACGTACCTGATGGTACGGATCGATCCCGACAAGGTGACGCCGGTCAAGGGCGAAGCCGACTCGAAGGCGTATCTGTCGAAGCCGCATTCGTCACAGCAATAGAGACTGCCTTTATTTCCAGGCGGTCTGCGACTCGTAGCTCTTGCCCGTGAGGTCCTTCGCGGCGGCGCGGACACTGCGCGGCCTGATGAGGCGCAGGTTCAGCGACGTGCCGTCGCGGCTCGCGAAGTTGTTGACCGGCACGTCGCGCTTCTGGCCGGCTTCGATTCGCGTGATGAGATACGTGTAGGGCGCCGACGGCGTCTGAATCGTCGTCGTCAGATCGAGCAGCGGCGTGCCGGCGCGGTTCTCGATCGTGATGAACATCGAGCTCGTCTCGATGCCGATCGAGGCGTCGGCCGCCTGCACGGTCTCTTTGTCCTGAGCGCACGCCGTCAACGAGAAGGTGAGAGCCGCCAGCGCGAGTGGGCCGGCAGCACGCAGTAGGAGGGAACGCATCGCGAGCCTCCGCAGGAACGCTCCTGCATCCACGGTGTTTGCGGTCGGCGGATGTGCCGCACACTCTACTCCGGGCCTGCGGCCGAATCAATGCGGATTGCGGATTGCGGATTGCGGATTTATTGAGGATTGCGGAGTGCGGATTGCGGATTATTGCGGATTTCCGATTGCGGATTATGGATTGTGGGTTGTGGATTGTGGATTGTGGATTTAGCGCGGATCGGCCAGTCCGCAATCAATCCGCAATCCGTATTCCGAAATTCACTCCGCACTCCGCACTCCGCACTTCGCAATCAATCCGCACTCCGCACTCCGCAATCCGCATTACACCCCGTGTCCGTAGCCGATCGCTTCGACCTGATGCCCCGGCGTCGCCGCGCTCGACGACGAGGGCGTGCGGACGCGATCGATGATCCGGCGCAGATCGCCGTCGCCGATCGCCTTGCGGTGCTCGCCGAGCGAGATGACGGCGCGGTACACCTCGCCGATCTCGGCGCTCGTCAGCGTGAAGCCGAGCGCCTCGCAGCGCGATTGCACGGCGTGGCGGCCCGAATGCCGGCCGAGGACCAGGCGCGACGCGACGGACTGGCCGACGTCCTCGGGCCGCATGATCTCGTAGGTCCGCGCGTCCTTGAGCACGCCGTCCTGGTGGATGCCGGCCTCGTGCGCGAACGCGTTGCGGCCGACGATCGCCTTGTTCGCCTGCACCGGCTCGCTCGTCAACGACGACAGCAGCTGACTTGCGTCGAAGAGCCGCGGCGACTCGACCGCGGTGTCGTACGGGAAGCGGTCGCCGCGCACGCGCAGCGCCATCACGAGCTCCTCGAGCGACGCGTTGCCGGCGCGCTCGCCGATGCCGTTTATCGAGACCTCCACCTGCCGCACGCCGCCGCGGAGCGCCGCGAGGGTGTTCGCGACGGCCAGGCCGAGATCGTTGTGGCAGTGCGCGCTGAACACCGCGCGATCCGCGTTGGGCACGCGCGCGATGATGTCCGCGAAGAAGGCCTGGATCTCGTCCGGCGTCGCATAGCCGACCGTGTCCGGCAGGTTCACGGTCGTCGCGCCGGCGTCGATCACCGCCTCGATGACGCGGCAGAGGAAGTCGCGATCGCTGCGCGTGGCATCCTCGGCCGAGAACTCGACGTCGCTCGTGAAGCCGCGCGCGAGCCGCACCGCCGCGACCGCCGACTCGAGACACGCCTCGCGCGTCATCCGCAGCTTCGCGCTCAGGTGCAGATCCGAGGTCGCCAGGAACGTGTGAATGCGCGACCGCTCCGCCGGCGCGAGCGCGCGCGCCGCCTCCTCGATGTCCTTCGCCGTCGTGCGCGCCAGGGCGGCGATCACCGGGCGCCGCACGCTCGCGGCGATCTGCCGGACCGCTTCGGCGTCGGCCGGCGACGCAATCGGAAAACCCGCCTCGATGATGTCGACGCCGAGCGCGTCGAGCGAGCGCGCCATCGACAGCTTCGACGGGACGTCCATCGAGAAGCCGGGCGCCTGCTCGCCGTCGCGCAGGGTGGTATCGAATACGACGACGCGGGCTGGAGTGGTCATGCTCGTAGTTGTAGCCGTCCGGGCGTTAGAAGTCAAAGTGATAATCATTACCGAATAATAATCACTTGTTATAAGCTGCCCCGGGCCTGGACATGGACCTGAACGCCCTCAAGATCTTCCTCGCCGTCGCCCAGGAGCGCAGCTTTTCGCGCGCCGCCGCGAAGGTGCACCGCACGCAGCCCGCCGTCAGCCAGGCGGTCCGCCGCCTCGAGCTGGAGCTCGGCGAGCAGCTCTTCGATCGGTCGTCGAAGAACGGCACGCTCACCGAAGCGGGCCGCATGCTGGAGAACTACGGGCAGCGCCTCGTGCGCCTCGCGGAGGAGACCGAGTCGGCCGTCCGCGAGCTGCGCGATCTGCGGCGCGGGCGCGTGCTGATCGGCGCCAACGAGGCGGCGGTGCACACGCTGCTGCCGCTCGTCGCGCGATTCCGCCAGCGCTTCCCGGACATCGTGATCGACGTCCGGCGCGTGCCCGCGCGGCAGATCGCGGTGGAGGTGCAGCAGGGCAGCCTCGACTTCGGCGCGCTGACGTTTCATCCGTCGGAAGAGGGGCTGCTCGAGGTGCCGGTCGGCAGCGACGAGCTCGTGCTGCTCGTGCCGCCGTCGCACGATCTCGCGCATCGCGGTCAGGTGGCGATGGAGGACGTCGCGCGCGAGCCGGTCGTCGCGCACAACGATCCGTCGCCCGCGCGCGAGCGCGTCCTGCGGCTGTTCGAGGAGCACCACGTGCCGCTGCGGATGGTGATCGCGCTCCCGAGCCTCGACGGCATCAAGCGCGCGGTCGAACTGAAGCTCGGCGTGGCGCTGCTGCCGCGCCGCTGCGCGATCACCGAAATCGCGAGCGGACGGCTCGTGGCGCTGCCGGTCAACGGCGTCTCGCGCAAGCGGCAGGTGATGCTCGTCTGCCGCAAGGCGCATCGATCGCACGCGGCGGATGCGTTCCTCGGCGTCGCGCAGGAAAAACCCGCGCGCGCCTCCGCGTAATCCGTCTTATCTCTTGGGCCAGTGCCACGCCGGCCGGCAGTCGTCGCCGGCGACGCTCGTCTGGCCGAACGGCTTCTCGAGCGCGATCGTCCGGCACTCGGGCCGCTCCTGCAGGCTGTCGATGAGCGCGGCCGCGTGCGAGACGACGACCACCTGCGAGCGCTCCGCGGCCTGCGCGATCAGCCGGCCGAGCGCCGGCAGCAGATCGGGATGCAGGCTCGTCTCGGGTTCGTTCAGCACGAGCAGGCCCGGCGGCCGCGGCGTGACGAGCGCCGCCACCCACAGGAGATAGCGGAGCGTGCCGTCGGAGAGCTCCGCCGCCGTCAGCGGGCGCAGCAGGCCGTGCTGCCGCATCTCGATCGAGAACCAGCCCTCGTCCACGCGCACGTCCACGCGTCCGCCCGGAAACGCATCGTCCACGGCGCGATCGAGCGCGTCGGCGTCGCCGATCTGCCGGATGGTCTGCAGCGCCGCGGCGAGATCCGATCCGTCGTGGCTGAGGACGGGCGTGTGCGTCCCGACGTGGCGCATCCGCGCCGGGGCGCCCGCGTCGGTCCGGAAGTGATCGTAGAAGCGCCAGCCGCGCATCTGCTCGCGCAGCGTGAGGAGCTCCGGCGTGTGCCGCGGGTCGGCGCAGTGCGTCATCATGCTGTCGAAGCTCGCGAGGCCGTGCGTCACGATCTCGAAGCGGCCGCCGGCGCCGCGGCTCTGGACGACGGGGCCGCGCCGATCGACGAGCACGGCCGACGGCCGGAGCAGCGCGCCGTGCCAGATGGTCTCGCGCTTGATCTCGGGATCGAGGCTGAAGGCGCCGTTGGAACCCGAGGGCAGGCCGAGATCGATCGCGTAGCTGAAATCGTCGCTGCCGAAGCCGAGGCGCAGGCTCACCGGTTTCTTTCGCCCGCCGCCCTGCACCGGCTGCTCGCCGTGCACGACCGCGCGCGACAACATCTCCGGCCCGGCCCACAGCGTCGACGGAAGCCCGCCTTCGCGCGCGAGCGATGCGATCAGCCGCCCCTGCGCGATGTCCGCGAGGAGGCGCAGCGCGCGATAGAGATTCGATTTGCCGCTGCCGTTCGGACCGGTGACGAGGTTGACCGCGCCCAACGGGACCACGAGATCGCGAAGAGAG
>QHWK01000502.1:5494-15358 GCA_003223775.1 Acidobacteriota bacterium | reverse complement strand
GATGAAGTTCGCGAGCGGGAAGCCGACCCACGGAATCACCATCGACCACGCTTCGACGCAGCGGTGCCGGTAGATGCGCTCCTCGAGCGTCTCGCCCTTGAGAACGTCCTCGAGGTTCATCGCGCCCTTCTTCGCGCACTCGCCGTCCACGGTGACGGTCCACGGCTGCGGCTTGAGGCTGCGCGCGAGCATCGAGGGCGAGTCCTTGTCGATGCCGAACTCGTAGTAGTTGTTGTACGTCGTGATCTCTTCCCACTTGTTCGGCTTTTCCTGCGTGCTGAACGCGCTCTTGCCGATGTTCTCGAGCTTGCGTCCGTGCGGCGCGGGCGTCGCCGCCTGCAGCCACGCCTCGCCGCCGACGCCGGCCGCCACGGCGGCCGCCGTGCCGGTGGCCGCGCGAATGAAGTCGCGCCGATTCAGATACAGCTTCTTGTCCGTGATCTCCGAGCTGCGGATGTCCGACGCGCGCTTGATGAGCATGGGCCTGCCCTTTCGATGCCGGAACGCCGGCGGCGGTTACGCCGGCGGATCACAATTATATGAAGGTGCTCGCCGTACTCCGATTGTGACACGAGCGTCGAGGGAACGGGGCTGGAAGTGAGGCGAGGGCGGGACCGGAACGCTTTGGACGCCGAACGCGCCTCCGTCGCCCGGAATGCGGACATACGCCGCAGCGCGGCAACGGAGGCGAGGCGCTAGATGGCCTTCCGCACGGCGGCGGCCAGGCCAAACAGGACGGTGCCGATGCCGAACAACTTCGCCGCGTCGGAGACCGGATGGAACATCGACGTGTCGCTTTCGGCGTCGGATCGAATCGCGATCGGCGAGGCGACAACGGCCGCGGCCGGCACCCCGGGCGGCGCGGCAGGAACGATCGCCGTATGCCGCGGCTGCGTGGAGACGGGCGTCGACTCGACCGACAGCGCGTATCCCACCGGCACGACCAGTGCGGCGACGAGCGCCGCGAACATCAACACTCGATATCGTTTCCGCATTACCCGCTCTCTCGAACCGCAACCTGGAATCTGTTCAGCGCAGAGGCGTCAGGTCGACCGCCTGCTGCGCTTTGCGTCAGTTCAAGCGATGTGCCACGGCGGCGAGACGACGAAGATGCGCGGCAAGGCGCGATTTCGCGCGCACGCGCCGAGCCCGGCAGAAAGAGTTTTCTCAAGTTGTGACGGCGAGTCGGGGAAGCCGGCTATGTTACGCTCAGCCGATGGCGCCGCGTGGCGACGACGAGAAGCTGGACCGTCAAGAAGACTACCCGCAGTTGTTTTCGCTCGCCGTTCATGAATTCCGCACGCCGCTGAGCATCGTCGGTGGCTATCTGCGCATGCTGCAGCGCGATACCGATCAGCCGCTCAGCGATCGACAGAAACACATGGTCGCAGAAGCGGAGAAGGCCTGTGCCCGCATCACTGCATTCGTCGCGGAGCTGAGCGATATCGGTAAGCTCGACGGCGGTTTAGTCACGCTCGCGCGGCAGCCGTTCGACGCGTTCGCGCTCGTCGGGGAAGTGGCCGAGCTTGTGCATGAAGCGACGGATCGCGAGGTCCATTTGACGCTTCGTGGCGACGGAGTCGGCGCACCGATGTCGGGCGACGGCGTGCGGCTGCGGGCCGCGTTCGACGCGATTTTCCGAGCGATTCTGCGCGAAAAGCCGGGGCCGGCGACCGTCGTGGTCGAGCGCCGGCGCGTCACGCGCGGCGGCCGCGCCACCGCTGTTGTGATCGTGAGCGACGAAGCGAGCGTACAAGAGGCATACGAGCGCGACCCGGCGCCGTTCTACGAGAAACGCGGCGGGCTCGGCCTTGCGCTGCCGCTCGCCCGGCGCGTCATCGAAGGCCACGGCGGACGGCTGTGGTCGCCCGCCGGTGCGCCAGAGACGGATCCGATCGCGCGCGGCTCGGCGATAGTCTCCCTCCCGCTTACGGAGTGAACCGTTGAAAAAGCCCTACGTCGCGATCGTGGACGACGATTCCGCGTTTGCGAACTACCTGCGCACCTTCCTGTCGCTGCGCGGCTACGAGACGCGCTCGTACACGCGCGGCGACGAGATGCTCGCCTCCGTGAAGCAGGGCGATCCGCCGGACATCGTGCTCCTCGACGTCATGATGCCCGGCATGAACGGCCTCGAGACGCTGCGCGCGCTGAAGAGCGCCAAGCCCGACCTGCAGGCGATCATGCTCTCGGGCCGCGAGCAGGCCTCGACCATCGTCGAGGCGGTGCGCCTCGGCGCGGCGGACTACGTCGTGAAGCCCGACGATCCGGAAGGGCTGGGGGAAATCGCGCTCGACGCCGCGATCAAGAGCGCGATCGAGAAGACCCGCCTCGTCTCCGAGATCACGGAGCTGCGGCGCCAGCTGAGCGACGATCAGGATCGCGCGTTCCTCTTCTGGGGCGACAGCCCGGAGATGAAGACGATCGCGTCGGTGATCGAGCAGGTGTCCGACAGCGACGTCACAGTGCTGATTCGCGGCGAGAGCGGCGTCGGCAAAGAGCTCGTCGCGCGCGCGATCCATCAGCGCTCGCCGCGGCGCGATCGGCCGTTCGTGAAAGTCAACTGCGCCGCGCTCCCCGCCGAACTCCTCGAAAGCGAGCTGTTCGGCCATGAGAAGGGCGCGTTCACCGGCGCCGCGACGACGCGCGTCGGCAAGTTCGAGCAGGCCGACACCGGCACGATTTTCCTCGACGAGATCGGCGAGATGAAGGCCGCGCTGCAGGCGAAGCTGCTGCACGTGCTGCAGGACGGGCAGTTCACCAAGCTCGGGAGCAACAAGCCGATCAACGTCGACGTACGCGTCGTCGCCGCGACCAACCGCGATCTCGAGGCGATGCTGGAGCGCGGCGAGTTCCGCGAGGATCTCTACTATCGGCTCAAGGTGATCGAGGTGACGGTGCCGCCGCTGCGCGAGCGCCGCGGCGAGATCCTGCACCTCGCGACCTTCTTCATGGATCGCTACGCGCGGCGCTACAACCGCCAGTCGCGCCAGCTCTCCGACGAGCTCGTGCAGCTGTTCCTGACCTACGAGTGGCCGGGGAACATCCGCGAGCTCGAGAACATGATCAAGCGGATCGTGATCCTGCAGGACGAAGCGCTCGTGGTCCGCGAGATGTCGCGCGCGGGCCGCGCGCAGCCGGCCTACGCCGCGGTCGGCGTCGGATCGCTGCGCGGGCCGGTGCCGTCCTCTGCGCCGCCGGTCGTCGACGACGCCGACGAGGCCGCGGACGTGGACGACGGGGACGCGGTCGAGGACGCCGAGCCGGCGGCGCCGCCGGTCGGTTCGCGGCTCGCCGACGTCGCGAAGGCGGCCGCGCTCAAAGCCGAGCGCGCGATCATCGAGGACACACTCAACAGCGTGCACTGGAACCGTTGTCGCGCGGCCGAACAGCTCGGCGTGAGCTACAAGACGCTGCTCAACAAGATCAAAGAGTGTGGCATCAGCAGGAAGTAACTAGGTAATTCCCTTCCGCGCGTCTCCGGCGTTTCCACGCTGGAGACGCATTCTTTCCCACAAACCGTCGGATTCCCCAATCGCACCAGAAGTTTTCCGTAGTGGCACCCGCATTGCTCGGCAGAACCGCGTGTCGAGCATGAATCTCAACGGTAAGCCGCAGGTGATGGTCGTCGACGACGATCTGGCGATGTGCAATTTCCTCCGGACATTTCTCACCGAGCGCGGCTATCAGGCCGTGACGCTCGGCAGCGCGGAAGAAGCGGTGCGGCGTTACCACTCGGAGCGGCCGGCCGCCGTGATTCTCGACGTGGTGATGCCGGGCGAGATGGACGGCCTGGCGGCGCTCGCCGCATTCAAGAAGATCGATCGTGAAGTGCCGGTGATCGTCCTCTCCGGCCAGGGGCGCACGACGACCGTCGTGCAGGCGATGAAGCTGGGCGCATCGGATTTCGTCAGCAAGCCGTTCGACGAAACCGATCTCGAGGTGCCGCTCACCAACGCGCTGCGCCAGCATCAGCTGAGCCGCGAGGTGGCGTCGCTGCGCGAGCAGCTGCAGTCGCAGTCGAAATACAAGATGCTGTTCGGCCAGTCGGAGCGCATGGCCGAAGTGCAGGACCTGATCGAGCGGGTGGCCGACACCGACGTGACGGTCCTGATTCGCGGCGAAAGCGGTACCGGGAAAGAGCTTGTCGCACGGGCGCTCTATGCCTCCTCGCTCCGGCGCGACAAGCCGTTCGTGAAGGTGAACTGCGCCGCGCTCCCGACCGAGTTGCTCGAATCGGAACTCTTCGGCTTCGAGCGCGGCGCGTTCACCGGCGCGATCCAGCACAAGCCCGGGAAGTTCGAGTTCGCGAACCACGGCACGATGTTCCTCGACGAGATCGGCGACATGAGCGTGCCGCTGCAGGCCAAGCTGCTGCAGGTGCTGCAGGACGGCGAGTTCTCGCGCCTCGGCGGCAAGCACGACGTGCACGTGGACGTGCGCGTGGTCGCCGCGACGAACAAGGATCTCGAGCTCGCGGTCGCCGAGGGGCAGTTCCGCGAGGATCTCTTCTTCCGCCTCAACGTGGTGAGCATCAACATGCCGCCGCTGCGCGAGCGCCGCGAAGAGATCCCGCCCCTGTGCGATTACTTCCTGAAGAAATATTCCGTCCAGTACAACAAGCCGTACCCCGAGCTGTCGCAGGACACGATGCGGCTCTTCATGGATTACGACTGGCCGGGCAACATCCGCGAGCTCGAGAACCTGATCAAGCGCACGGTGGTGCTCGGCACTGAATCGCCGATCCAGAAAGAGATCTCCCACGGCATCTCGATGGCGGCGCACCGGCTGCAGCATCCCTCCGTCGTCCCGCACCCGTCGGCGGCGCCGCACCAGGCGCGCGCGTCGCACGCGGCCGCGGGCAACGGCAACGGCAACGGCGCCGCGGCGGTCGCGGCGGCGCCCGCGGGCCCGATGACGCCGACCGCGATCGCGGCTGGAACCGCAAGGAGACCGCCGAGATCCTGGGCATCAGCTACAAGGCCCTGCTCTACAAGATCAAAGAAAACGGTCTCGACAAGGCCTCATAACGATGACAAGCAGTTCGTTCTACGAAGAGGGCTCGAAGCTCCTCACGCCCGGCGCATTCGAGTTCGTGCTCGACTCGGAGCTCAAGCGCGCGGTCCGCTCCCAGAACTACCTGACGCTCGTGGTCGTCGAAACGCGCCGCGAG
Organism: Acidobacteriota bacterium; assembly: GCA_003223775.1. GTDB lineage: Bacteria > Acidobacteriota > Vicinamibacteria > Vicinamibacterales > CAVVIG01 > QHWK01. The sequence goes on along the minus strand of QHWK01000502.1, from coordinate 10,185 downwards.
TGGGAGGGCATGATGGTGACGGCCGACGACGGCACCGTCCAGGAAGTGGCGCAGTTGATCGGCCGCGAGGTGCGCGACACCGATCTGATCGGCCACACCGACAAGGGGACGCTCGCGCTGGTCCTCCTCGACGCCGACTTCGATCACTCGGCGCGCGTCATCGATCGCCTCGTGTCGCGCATCGAGAGCTACGAGTTCCCCACCGCGCTGCGGATCGCCGTCGGCGCGGCCTGCTATCCCACGCACGCGGTCGACGCCGATTCGCTCAAGCGCCAGGCGCTGTCGCGGCCGATCGTCAACTGGCGGGGCGGTCTTCGTCCGTCCGAACAGAACTGAGGGAGCACGACCATGAAGCAGATGACGCCCGTTCGCTATCTCGCCGCGGCAGCCCTCGCGGCGATCGTCGTCGCCGCCCCGGCGTCGGCGAAGGACAAGGACGACAAGAAGCCGGCGGCGGCCGCCCCCGCGCAGATCACCGACGAATACCGCATCGGCCCGGGCGACAAGCTGCGCATCGAGGTTTACAAGGACGCGCAGCTCTCGCAGTCGGTGCAGGTGCGCCCCGACGGCAAGATCACGCTGCCGCTCATCGGCGACCTCGAGGCAAACGGCGCGACGCCGCTGGAGCTGCGCGACACGATCGCCAAGTCGCTGAAGGAGTACATCACCAACCCCACCGTCACCGTGATCGTCGTCGAGGCGCTCGCTTCGAAGGTGTACGTGATGGGCGAGGTGACGCACCCCGGCACGATGGAGCTCCACGGCCCGACGACGATTCTGCAGGCGCTCGCGATGGCGGGCGGCTTCAAGGAATTCGCGAACACGAAGGACGTGAAGGTGCTCCGGCCCAAGAGCGGCAACAGCGTCGAGACGCTCCGCTTCAACTACAAGGAGATGCTCAACGGCGACGCCAAGCCGTTCTATCTGCGGTCGGGCGACACCGTGGTCGTGCCGTAATGCGGAATGCGGAATGCGGAATGCGGAATGCGGATTGCGGATTGCGGATTGAGGACGAGAGACAGGTGAGTGCCATGAAGCGCATCTGGTTGATCGCCGCGGCCTCGCTGACGCTGCTGTCGGGCGGCGGCGTCGGCGCGCAGGAGCGCATGGGGTCCGCCGCGCCCGCGCCGGCGTATCGCCCGGGGTGGACGCTGACGCCGACCTTCGGCGTCGCCGAGACCTACGACGACAACATCTCGTTTTTCGGCCGCAACACCGCCGAGGAGCAGAACGACGACTACATCGCGACCTACTTCCCCGAGGTCGATCTGCACTACGCGGGACACCACACGCAGTTCGGCAGCGGCTACACCGGCAGCTTCCTCGACTACCGCTCGCACTCCGGCCTGAACCGCTGGGATCAGCGCGGCCGCATCGAAGTGCGGCGCGAGGAGACGGCGCAGATCAAATGGTTCGCCCACGGCAACGCCGCCGCGGTGCCGACCACCGATCTCATCGATCTCGGCGGCATCCCCTTCCGCCGCACCGGCGCGACGACGATGGACGGCCGCGCGGGCGTCGAGTACGTCATCAGCGGCACGAACGCCGTCTCCACGTCGGTGAACTACAACCGCGTCGACTTCGAGCGGCCCGACGATGTGAGCGCGTTCCTCCGCGGCGGGCACATCTTCGAGTCGATGACCGCGTGGCGCCACAAGATCGACGAGCGGATGGCGCTCGGGGCCGACTACTCGTTCCGCCGCGCGTCGATTGTCGGCGATGCCGAACCGTTCAACCTGCACTCGACGCAGGCGGCGATCGACTACGAGATCTCGCCGATCTGGTCGCTGAGCGGCGCCGGCGGCATCGTCTACATGGAGAGCACGCCCACGATCGAGGGGCGCACGGGGCCCGCGTGGCGGATCGCCGTGGAGCGCCACCGCGTCGGCCGCACGTTCCACGTCTCGTACCTGCGATCGTTCATCCCGTCGTTCGGCTTCGGCGGCACGGTCAAGAACGAGCAGGTGAGCGTCGGCTACCGCACGCCGCTCTTCAACAACCGGCGCTTCTATCTCGATAACGTGGCCGTGTTCCGCGACGATCAGCCTCTCACCGACATCAGCGAACAGCTGCCGCTGCGGTCGCTGCGCACCTACACGATCTTCGGCTGGGAGGCGCAGAACTGGGTGCGGATCGAAGCGTTCTACGCGCGCGTCGATCAATCGAGCCTGCGCGCTGGCGGTCGGCTCGATCGCAACCGCATCGGATTTCAGATTGTGACTTCCAAGCCAGTGAGGATGCCGTGATGGAGGAGCCCCGTTTCGACCCGCTCGACTACGTATCCGTCTTCAACCGCCGCAAGTGGTGGTTCATCGTGCCGGTGGCGCTCTCGCTCGTCGTGGGCGGGTTCCTCGTCTGGCTGCTGCCACGCACTTATCAGGCGACGACCACGGTCGCCGTCAGCGCCTCGCGCGTCGCGCCGAACGTGATCGGCGCCGTCGAGATCGACAAGCAGGAGCGGATGCGCGCCGTCTCGCAGCAGCTGCTCAGCCGGTCGGTCCTCGAGCGGACGGCGCGCCTCGAGCACCTCGACGAGCACGGCTCGATCGAAGCGGCCGTCTCGAGGCTGCGCTCCGGCATCTCGGTGGCGCTGCCCGATTCGATCACGCCCGGCGCCGCGCCCACGGGCGCCCCCGGCGCACAGCTCTCGCCCGAGCAGAAGGCGCAGCTCGACACCTATCAGTTGTCGTTCGTGCAGCTGCGCGCGAGCGAAGCGCGGCTGAACGGGCTCGAGGCGCGCCTGCGCGAGATGAAGGAAACCTTCATGGGCCGGCTGCCGGAGCAGACCAACGCGAACCTCGCCATGGTCTCCGCCATGCAGCGCCAGCTCGAGTCGAACGCGACGACGACGCGCGGCGAGCAGGATCGGCTGTCGATGGTCGAGAAGCAGATTGACTCGATGCAGTTGAACGCCGACGAGGCCGTGTCCGCGATGAAAGGGACGCCGGCCGAGACGGCGCAGTCGCGCGTGGTCGCGCTGCGCCGCGAGCTGGCCGACGCGCAGCTCACGTTCACCGACAAGCACCCCGAAGTGATCCGGCTGAAGGAGGAGCTCTCGACGGCGGAAAAAGCGGCAGCCGCCGAGCGCGCGCGTCCGGTGTCGGACCGCATGGCGATCCTCAACGCGAACGCCGAATACCGCCAGCTGCTGAAGGAGCGCGAGGCGGGCAAGCTGCGCGTCGCGGATCTGCACCGGCAGACGCAGGTGATCACCGCGCAGATCGCGCAGTACTCCGGCCGCGTCGAAGCCGCGCCGCGCGTCGAGCAGCAGCTCGTCTCGCTGCAGCGCGCCTACGACCTCGAGCGGGGCGCCTATCAGGATCTGTCGCAGAAGAAGCAGGCGGCACTCCTCAACGAGGAGCTGCAGCGCAAGCAGGGCGGCGAGCAGTTCGCGGTGCTCGTGCCGGCGGGGCTGCCGACGGAGCCATTCAAGCCGAAGCCGCTGCGCGTGATGCTCATGGCGATTGCCGCGGGCCTCGTCCTCGGCGGCGCGTTCGCGTTCGGCCGCGAGTATCTGGACCGCTCGGTGCACGACGCGCGCGGTCTGCGTGACGAGTTCGAGCTGCCGGTGCTGGCGGAGATTCCGCGCATCGAACCGGTCCTCGGGTAATCGGGTAATCGGGTAATCGGGTAATGGAGACCCCGTAATGCGGATCGCGGATTGCGGATTGCGGATTGATTGTGGATTGGTGGGCGCTTCCCACTCCGCAATAGATCCGCATTCCGCATTCCGCAATCCGAAATCAATCCGCAATCCGCAATCCGCAATCCGCGATACGGAAGGGACATGGAGATGAGCCGGATTCAGAATATTCTCGAGAAGGCCGAACGCGAGGGCGCCGCCCTTCGAACCAGCGGCATGATGGTGCCGACGACGACCGTCGCCTCGCCGCCGCCTGCGCCCGTCGCGGCCTCCGTGCCGCTGACGATCGACATCCCCACGCCGCCGGCGCCTGACGGATCGGCGGTCATCGTGCCCGGCGGACCCGCGGCCGCGCACACGGCGCACATCGCGGTGCCGGTCGCGCAGCCGGCGGCCGCCAGCGCGCCCGACGCGATCATGCACTACACGGTGCGGCTCAACCCGCTGCTCGTCGCGGGGCTGTCGCCGAAATCGCTCGCGGCGGAGCAGTACCGGCAGCTGCGCACGCGCCTCGCGCATGCCGAGGGGGCGCAGAACCTGCGCACGGTGCTCGTCACGAGCCCGCAGAAAGGCGAGGGCAAGTCGATCACGTCGGCGAACCTCGCGCTCACGATGGCGCAGGAGCTGCAGCGCCGCGTCGTGATTGTCGAAGCGGATCTGCGCAAGCCGTCGCTGCGGCACCTCTTCGGCCTGCCGCCGGGGCCCGGCCTGGCCGAGTACCTCGCCGGCGCCGCGGAGCTCAAGGACGTGATGCGGTTCCTGCCGGATCACAACCTCACGGTGCTCGACGCCGGCATGTCGCCCTCGAATCCCGCGGAGCTCCTCGGCTCGACGGCCATGCGGCGGCTGCTCGATCACCTGCGCACGCGCTTCGACCGCGTGATCCTCGACACGCCGCCGGTGCTGCCGCTCGCGGACGTCGCCGTGCTCGCGCCACTCGTCGACGGCGCGCTCATGGTGGTGCGCGCCGGCGTGACGCCGAAGCCCGCGATCGAGAACGCGCTGCGGGCGTTCGACTCCTCCCGCCTGCTCGGCGTCGTGCTCAACG
>QHWK01000502.1:0-5467 GCA_003223775.1 Acidobacteriota bacterium | reverse complement strand
CACTGACGCAGCGGGGCTCGGGGCTACGCCTTCCACGCAACAGCGAGCCCCGAGCCCCGAGCCCCTTCAGGAACCCGAGATGCAGGTCTTCAATCGGAACGTGTCGATTCGGGGGTTGACGGTCTTCGGCTTCGAGATCGTGCTCATCTCGGGGTCGATGACGCTGGCAGCGAGCCTCCACGGCGCGTTCACCACAACCGACGCGCCCGCCGTGATGCTGTCGAAGATCGTCCTCGTCACGGCGCTGTGCCAGCTGTGCTTCTACTACAACGATCTCTACGACCTCACGGTCGTGCACTCGAACCGCGAGCTGGTGGTGCGCCTGCTGCAGGCGGCGGGCGCGGCGGCGATCGTGCTCGCCTTCGCGGGCGTGATGTTCCCGACGCTGATCCTCGATCCGGGCACGTTCGTCACCGCGCTCGGCGTCTTCGTCGTTGCGGTGCTGACGTGGCGGATCACGTTCAATCACCTCGCGCGCGATCCGCATCTCGAGGAGCGCGTGCTCATCGTCGGCACCGGGAAGACCGCGCGCGTGCTCGCGCAGCAGATCGGCACGAACCAGGACTTCGCGTACCGGCTCGTCGGCTTCGTCGACGAGCGCGAGAAGGCCACCTACGTCCGCCATCACGACATCCTCGGCACCGCCAACGACATCGATCGCATCGTCGCGAACCGCCACGTGGACCGGATCGTCGTCGGCCTGTCGGACCGCCGCGGGCGGCTGCCGATCGAGGCGCTGCTGCGGGCGAAGATGTCGGGCGTCCGCGTCGAGGACGCGACGACGACCTACGAGCGGCTGACCGGAAAGATCCTGATCGACGACCTCAAACCGAGCTGGCTGATCTTCTCCGACGGCTTCCGGGCGTCGCGGCTCACGCGCTTCGTCAAGCGGATGCTCGACCTGTCGTTCTCGATCATCCTCGCGATCTGCACCTCGCCGCTGATGCTGCTGACGGCGATCGCGATCAAGCTCGACTCGCACGGGCCGGCGCTCTACAGCCAGGAGCGCGTCGGCGAGGACGGCCGCGTCTTCAAGATCTACAAGTTCCGCTCGATGCGATCGGACGCCGAGACGGGCACGCCGGTGTGGGCGCGCGACAAGGACGATCGCATCACGCGCGTGGGCCGCTTCATCCGCCAGACGCGGTTCGACGAGCTGCCGCAGCTCTGGAACGTGATGCGCGGCGACATGAGCTTCGTCGGCCCGCGCCCCGAGCGGCCGTTCTTCGTCGAGCAGCTCGCGCGCGAGATCCCCTTCTATCTCCAGCGGCACGCCGTGCGGCCGGGGCTCACCGGCTGGGCGCAGGTGAAATACCAGTACGGCTCCACCGTCGAAGACGCCATGGAGAAGCTGCGCTACGACCTCTACTACATCAAGCACCTCTCGGTCTTCTTCGATCTCACCATCGTGCTAGACACGGTGAAGGTCATCCTCTTCGGAAAGGGCGCCAAGTGAGCATCGGCGGCGACCGGGCGGACATCTGGGGCAGCGACGATCGCCAGCTCGCGCGCGTCGCGCGCAACGTGACGACGCGCTACGTCGCGATTGCGATGGACGGGCTGATCGGGCTCGTGCTCCTTCCCTTCAACGTCCATCATCTCGGGCAGGCGGCGTACGGCCTCTGGATGCTCACGGCATCGATGACGACGTACTTCTCCGTCCTCGATCTGGGCTTCGGCGGATCGATCGTCAAGTTCGTCGCCTACTACCGCGCGAAGCGCGACGCGCGCGGGCTGAACGAGATCGCGAGCACCCTGTTCGTCATCTTCGGGGTCGTCGGGCTCGTCGCGTACGGCGTGTTCGTGGCGCTCGCGCTCAACATCGGGCGCGTGTTCGCGATCACCCCGGATCAGGCGGCCACGGGGCGCGCGCTGATGCTCGTCATCGGCGTCTACGTGTCGCTCGGCTTCCCCTTCAGCATCTTCGGCGGCATCATCAACGGCTTCCAGCGCTACGACCTGAACAACATGGTCGGCGTCTGCAGCAGCCTGATCGTCGCGGCGGTCAACGTCGTGATGCTCGTCGCCGGCGCGTCGCTCGTGCAGCTCGTCACGGTGACGACGAGCGTGCGCATCCTCACCTACTTCGTCTACCGGTTGAACGCCTATCACGTGTTCCCGGCGCTCTCGCTGCGGCCGTCGCTCTTTCTCTGGTCGCGCGTGCGCGAGCTGACCTCCTTCAGCGTCTACATCGCGATCATCGACTGGGCGAACAAGCTGAACTACTCGATCGACGCGATCGTCATCGGCGCGTATCTGTCGGCGTCCGCCGTCACGCTGTGGACCGTGCCGCAGCGGCTCGCCGAGATGCTGCAGCGCCTCACGAACCAGTTCAACGGCGTCCTCTTCCCGGTCGTCGTCGACAGCGACGCCGGAAAGAAGGCGGATCGGCTGCGCGCGCTCTTCGTGGAAGGGACCCGCCTCTCGCTCGCCACGGTCATGCCGCTCGCCGGCACGCTGTTCTTTCTCATGGGGCCGCTCGTGCGCGCGTGGGTCGGGCCGAAGTTCGACGAGAGCATTGTCGTCGCGCAGATCCTGATCGTCGTCGTCGCGATTCGCGTCGGCAACGCGTCGGCGACCACCGTGCTCAAGGGCGCCGGCGAGCATCGCCTCGTCGCCTTCGCGAACCTGAGCGCGGCGATCGCGAACGTCGCGCTGAGCCTGCTGTGGATCCGGCGCTACGGCCTCGTCGGCCAGGCGTTCGGCACGTTCGTGCCGGTCGTCTTCACCTCGATCGTGATCCTCTGGCCGGCGGCGTGCCGTCGTGTCGGAATCGGCACGGCTGAAGCCTTTCGGTACGCCGTGTGGCCGACGATCTGGCCGCTCGCGGTGATGGCGATCGTGGTGCTGCCGCTGCGCGACGCGCTGCCAGCGCGGCTGTTCGCCGTCGGCCTCGCTGGCGCCGTCGGCTCGCTCGTCTACCTCGCGACGTTCCTGGCATTCGCTGTGAAGAGAGATGAGCGGCAGCTCTACCTGGCGAAAGTGATCGAGCTGGCGCGTGCGCGCCGGCGCGTGGCGGCGGCGGCGTAGCTCACGTTCGTGGGGATTGGGGATTAGGGATTGGGGATTAGGGGAGTAGGGAAGAGGGATTCGCTAAACATCGGGTTTCGTAGACAGCGTGACGGTCGTGATCTAACGAATCCCGAATCCCCGATCCCCAATCCCCTCTCGAGGTACAGATGAGAGGAATCATTCTGGCGGCAGGCAAGGGATCGCGCTTGAACGGCACGATCGGCGACAAGCCCAAATGCCTGCTTCGCGTCGGCGGCCGGACGCTCGTCGAGCGGCAGATCGATGCGCTGCAAACGGTCGGCATCGACGACATCGCGATCGTCGTCGGCTGTCAGGCGGACCATGTGCGCCGCGTCTGCGGCCCGGGCGTCGCCTATATCGAGAACACGCGGTACGCGCAGACCAACAGCTTGTATTCGCTGTGGATGGCACGACCTCTGCTGAACGACGGCTTCGTGGTCATGAACTGTGACGTGCTCTTCCATCCGCAGCTGCTCGGCGACCTCGTGACGGCGCGCGACGAGGACGCGCTCCTCATCGCCTACCAGGACGACGATGCGGAGCCGTTCGGCGACGAGGAGATGAAGATTCGCGTGCGGCGCGGGCGCGTCGCCGCGATCTCCAAGGCGCTGCCGCCCGACGAGGCCGACGGCGAGAACGTCGGCATCGTCAAGTTCGGGGCCGACGGCGCGCGGCTGATCGCGTCGCTGCTCGACCAGCGCGTCGCCGCCGGCGGGCTCAAGGACTGGGCGCCGCGCGCCTTCGCCGATTTCGCGGAGCGCCGCCCGCTGCACGTCGTCGGCACGCGCGGCTACCCGTGGACCGAGATCGATTTCCCGGAGGACTACGAGCGCGCGGTGCGCGAGATTCTTCCGGCGATCGAAGGCGAGGATCTGCTGCTCGCCGGCGATCTGCGGCCGTCGGCGACGACGGCCGTGATCGAGCAACCCGACGCGACGATCGTGGTCCGCGCCGTCCGGATGCATCCGGACGGCGATGCGATGCCGCTCTCCCCGGCGTCCGGAGAGTAACGGAGACCGTACATGTACGAACGCTTCTACCGCCTTCGCGAGCGCCCCTTCGCGCTCACTCCGGACCCGGTTTACCTCTATCCGAGCCGCGTGCACAAGGAGGCGCTCAGCTACCTCCGCTACGGCATCGAGAGCCACGCCGGCTTCATCGTCATCACCGGCGCGATCGGATCCGGCAAGACGACGCTGCTGCAGACGATGGTGCGCGGGCTCGACAGCCACACGACCGTCGCGCGCGTGATGAACACGCTGCTCGATCCGCGCGAGCTCATCGAGTCGGCGATGATCGATCTCGGCCTCGATCCGTCGGGCCTGTCGAAGCCGGCGATGCTCAAGATGCTCGGCGAGTTCCTCGTGAACGAGCGCGCGGCCGGGCGGCTCGTGCTGCTCGTGATCGACGAAGCGCAGAACCTCTCGCTCCCGGCGCTCGAAGAGATCCGGATGCTGTCGAACCTGGAGACGGAGAAGTCGAAGCTGCTGCAGATCATCCTCATCGGGCAGCCGGATCTCCGCGACAAGCTCGATCGCCCCGAGCTCGAGCAGCTGCGGCAGCGGATCACGGTGAGCTATCACCTCGAGCCGCTCGATGCCGAGGAGACCGCGCACTACGTCAACCATCGACTCGCGCGCGCGTCGATCTCGACGCCGCTCGAGTTCCCGCGCGACGTCACCGACGCGATTCACGCGCGCAGCGGCGGCGTACCGCGCCTGATCAACGTCATCGCCGACGCGACGCTCGTGTTCGGCTACGGCGAGGAGCGGCCGGTCATCGACGCGTCGCTCGTGCAGGAAGTGATCGCCGATCTCGACGCGACGGGCGTCCTCGGTCCGCGGTCGAACCCGAACCGGCGCGAGTCGGTCGTGCCGGCGGTGCCGTCGAGCGCCATCCCGGCCCCGATCGCCGCGGCGGCGGCCGCGCCGATCGCGGCGATGCGCACGGCTGAAGACGACAAGCTCGCGCGCGAGCTCGCGGAGCGCGAGAAAGAGCTGCGGCGGCGCGAGCAGGAAATGGCGAGCCGCGAGAAAGAGCTCGCCGAGCAGCGCCGCGTGCTCGCGGATCAATATCGCCTGCTGCGCACGCAGGCGCAGGCGCAGGCGGCGCAGCCGGCCGTCGCGCACGCGCCCGTGGCGTCGGCCTGGCCGCCCGCCTCCGCCGCGCCCGCTGCGCGTCCGCGCGTGCAGTCCCCGTCCTTCGCGATGTATCAGTCGAAGCGGCGCCCCGGCTTCTGGCGCCGCATGAAGAACACGCTCCTCGGCACGCCCGAACCAGTCCTGGAGGATTCGCTGTGAGTGATCAGTGGTATGAGAGCCTGCGCGGCAAGCTCGGCGCACGCAGGGCGCGCGTCGGCGTCGTCGGCCTCGGCTACGTCGGCCTGCCGCTCGCCGTGGAGTTCGCGCGCGCCGGCTTCGTGACGATCGGCATC
>QHWK01000902.1 GCA_003223775.1 Acidobacteriota bacterium | reverse complement strand
AACTCGTTGATCGCGAGGACGAGCGCTTCCGCGGTGCCCTCGCCGAGATAGGTGTCGCCGATGCCCAGCTTCGCGTCGGGCCGATACGCGCTCTGCGTGTAGGTTTCCGTCACCTGCTTGAAGTACTCGCGCGCCGTGAGCCACTTCTTCGCGTTGAGCGCGGTGGTTCCCTTGTCGAACAGGAACTTGTCCGGATCCGTCGTCCCGGTCGGGACGGCGTTGCGCGTCGTGCCGGCGCACGCGGCGAGCATGACGATGGCGGCGGCGGCCGGGAGCAGGCACAGCCGATGGAGCAGTCTCGAGATGATCACAGGATTTCGGTCAGCCACTGGTATTCCGCCGCCAGCCCTTCTTCCAGCGCGACGGTCGGCGCGAAGCCGAGATCCGCGCGCGCCAGCGACGTGTCCGCGTAGGTATGGCGCATGTCGCCCTTCTGCGCCGGATCGACTCTGACGACGGGACGGCGCCCGGCGACGCGGCCGATGAGGTCGAGGACCTCGTTGACCGACACGCGCGAGCCGCCTCCAATATTGTATACGCGTCCCGGAACGCCCTTCGTCGCGGCGGCAATCGTCGCCGCCACCGCGTCTTTCACGAAGGTGAAGTCGCGCGTCTGCTCGCCGTCGCCGAACACCGCAATCGGCTCGCCGAGAATCGTCGCGCGCAGGAACTTGTGAAAGCCCATGTCGGGCCGCTGGCGCGGGCCGTAGACGGTGAAATAGCGGAGCGAGACGGTCGGCACGCGGAAGTTCGCGTAGTAGAGAAAGCAGAGCTGTTCGGCCGCGAGCTTCGAGACGCCGTACGGCGAGACCGGCTGCGGCAGTGCGTCCTCGCGGAACGGCATCGGCGTGTTGTCGCCGTAGACCGACGAGCTCGAGGCGTAGACGAGCCGCTCGAGCGACGGCGCGCGCGTGGCGGCCTCGAGCAGCACCTGCGTCGCCTCGATGTTGTTCTCCGTGTAGATCGCGAAATCGCGGCCCCAGCTCCTGCGCACGCCCGCCTGAGCAGCCGGCCCAGATTGCGCTCCTTGATCTGGCGCGGATAGTAGTCGGTGAACGAATCGATGCCGACGACGTCCGCGCCGTCGGCGACGAGACGCTCGGCGAGCGTCGATCCAATGAAGCCGGCCGTCCCGGTGACGAGTGCCTTCATGCGAATAGTGTCCGGACGCGCGCGGGCAGCCGGCACGGACGCCCGCTGCGGTCCAGCGTCGCGTGCACGGTGGTCCCGGTGGCGAGCGTGGCGGCGTCGGCCGTCCGCACGACTTCGTAGGTGAACTGCACGCGGACCGGCGAGAGGAGCGTCCCGCTGGTCCGCACTTCGAGCTCGTCGTCGTACTTCGCGGGCTCGCGATACTGGCAGTGCGCTTCAATGACCGGGAGCGCAAAGCCGTCGCGCTCCATGTCGCGATAGGTCCAGCCCGATTCGCGCAGGAGATCGGTGCGCCCTACCTCGAACCAGACGAAGTAGTTCGCGTAATAGACGACGCCCATGGTGTCGGTTTCGGCGTAGCGCACGCGCACGCGCGACGACGCGCACGGCGCGGGCGGCGCGCCGCTCTTGCGAGCCGGCTCCGTCTGGTCCGCGCTCATCGAGGAACGGACGCCGCGGCGAGCGCGGCGGCCTTGAGCTCGCGCGTCGCGCGTTCGGGATCGCCGCCGTGGAAGACCGCCGATCCGGCGACGATGATCGACGCGCCGGCGGCGACGACGCGCGCGACGTTGTGGCGATCGATCCCGCCGTCGATCTCTATCGGCGCGCGGTTGCCTGCGCGGTCGAGCAGCGCGCGCACCTCACGCACTTTGGACTCGCTGCGCGGAATGAAAGTCTGGCCGCCGAAGCCGGGGTTCACCGACATCACGAGCACGTAGTCGACGTCGGCCGCCATCTCGGAGAGCGCCGCGACCGGCGTCGACGGATTGAGGACGACGCCCGCCCTGGCGCCGAGCGCCTTGATCGCGTGGACCGTGCGGTGCAGGTGCGGGAGCACCTCGACGTGCACCGACAGCATCGAAGCGCCGGCCTCGACGAACGCCTCGAGGTAGCGATCGGGCTCTTCGATCATCAGGTGCACGTCGAGCGGCACCTTCGCGATCCGCTTGATCGACTTCACGACCGGCGGCCCGATCGTGATGTTCGGGACGAAGTGGCCGTCCATGACGTCGACGTGAATCAGATCCGCGCCGCCGCGCTCCGCCGCCGCGATCGCCTCGCCGAGCGCGGCGAAGTCGGCCGAGAGAATCGACGGCGCGATCTGGACCGTCATCGGCTCACCTCGAGCGAGATCGGCTCGCCTGGCGCGATCTGAAATCCTGCCTGCGGCGTCTGGCGGATCACGATGCCCGCCGCGACGCCCGGGTAGGGCGTCGATCCGACCACGGCGACGCGAAAGCCGCGATTGCGGAGGATCTCGGCCGCGCGGTCGCCGTTGATG
>QHWK01000501.1 GCA_003223775.1 Acidobacteriota bacterium | reverse complement strand
CTACGTGCCAGCACCGGACCGCATCGCGCCGCGCGCGCTGCCGGACATCGTCGTCGTCATGATCGAGAGCCTGCGCGCGGAGGATCTGGGCTTCATCACGGGCCGCAGCGGCACGGCGACGCCGCACCTCGACGCGCTCGCCGCGCACGCCGCCGTCTTCACGTCGTATCTGTCCAATGCGTTTCCGAGCGCGCCCTCGGTCCTCTCGTTCCACGCGTCGGCGTGGCCGCATCGCCGCAAGGAGATCACGACCGACTTTTCGACGCGGCGGTTCGACAGCCTGCCGGAGCGGCTGCGCGATCTCGGCTACGACACGCGATACGTCGGCGCCGATCCGCACTTCGACAACCAGGACCGATGGCTGCGGCGGTGGTACGGCGGCGTCAGCGATCTCGTCGCGAGCGGCGCGTCGGCGACCGATCGCACGATCGTCGCGCGCGCGATCGACGAAGTGCGCCGCCACGACGCGGCCGCGGCGTCGCAGCCGCTGTTCGCGTTCGTCTCGACCTACAGCACGCACTATCCATTCCGCCTGCCGGCCGACGCGGGCGAGCCGGAAGCGCCGGAGAGTGCCGGCCTCGGCGCGCGCTACGAGCAGGTGCTGCGCTACACCGACGAGCAGGCCGGCGGGCTGCTGGCGATGCTCGCGCGCCGCGCGCGCGCCGACCGCACGATCGTGATCGTCGTCGGCGATCACGCCTTCTACACGAATCTCCGCAAGACGTCGGGGCTGCCCGAGAACGACAACGAGTGGACGGCGGCGATCGTCAGCCGCCGCGCGGACGGCGAGGGGACGCCGCAGCGGATCGCTGAGCCGGCGAGCCACGTCGACATGCTGCCGACGATTCTCGCGATGGTCGGCGACGATCGGCCGACGGCGGCGGTGGGCGCGGATCTGTTCGGGCCGCCGCGGACGTCAGGCCGGACAGCGCTGGCGATTCGTCCGGGCGGCGTACGCTTCGATCGCGGCGGTTACTCGGCGTTCGTCGACGCGCGGACGCCGAACGGCGAAGAGATCCGGCCGTCGTTCTCGGGCGAGCGGATCCCGAGATCGGGCGACGCGTCCCTGCCGACGGCCGCGCAGCTGATGGAGTGGGTGGACACGTGGTCGTATCTCATCGAGCACGATCGGATCTGGAATCCCGCGCTGCTTCATAGATCGACTCGAGCCGCCCGGCGATGACGGACCAGTCGTACGCGCGCGCGACTGCCAGGCCGCGTGCGCCGCAACGCCGGCGCTCCTCGTCGTCGTCGAGGAGTTCGCAGAGCGCCGCCGACAGCGCGCCGGCATCGCCCGGCGCCACCAGCCGCCCGCAGCCCTCTCCTCCAACCAGCGCGCGGTAGCCGTCGATTCGCGTCGCGACGATCGGCGTTCCGCAGGCGAGCGCCTCGACCAGCACCATGCCGAAGCTCTCGCCGCCGGTCGCCGGCGAGCAGACGATGTCGGCCCACTGGAAGTACGCGGGGAGATCGGCGTCGCCGACCGCGCCGACAAACTGCGCATCGACCGACAGCGCGCGCGCCGACGATTCGAGCGCCGCGCGCGCGCCGCCGTCGCCGACGACGACGAGCCGCGCGCCGGCGTGGCGCGCGCACACGCGCGGCATCGCCGCGACGAGATGCTCGACGCCTTTTCGCGCTTCGAGGCGGCCGACGAATACGACGTGACGCCGGCCGTCCGCAAGTGCCGGCGGCCGCGGCTGCGGCCGGCGGAACGCGTCGACATCGACGCCGTTCGGCACGATCACGTACTCGCCGGGGAAGTGTGCCGCGACGGTGTCGCGCGCGGCCTCGGACACGGCGACCCGGGCCGACACGCGCGCAATCAAGCGCTGAAGCAGCGGTCGCGCGACCGGATACAGACGATGTCCCGCCTCGCGGTGCACATGAAAGGTGCCGACGATCGGCGCGCGCGACGATCGCAGCGCGAACCACGGGACGAGCGGCGTGAGCGGCTCGTGCACGTGGACGATGTCGAACCGCTCGCGGTGCAGCACGTGCGCGACGCGCCGCGCGCTCAGCGGATCGAGGCCGAGCCCCGACTCGGTGCCGCCGAAGGTGATGGAGATCGCCGACGACAGCGCGCGCTCGCCGTCAGGCAGCGCGCCGGAGGCGGGTCCGAAGATCGCCACGTCGTGGCCCCGCGCGCGCAGCGCGCGCGCCTGCGCGCGGACGTGCGTCGTCACGCCTCCCGGGCGCGCGAGGTCGTAAGGCGCAAAAATGGCGATTCGCAAGGTGGAGAGTGTACTGCGCCTACGGACGTTCCAGGCGCTCCGCGAACCAGTCGCTCGACAAGCGGCCGACCTGATACAGCGCGCCGGGTTCGCCGAAGGCGTGCTGCGCATCGGGCACGACCTCGACGCGTGCGTCGTTGTGCATCTCGTGCACGGCGCGCGAGGTCAGCGCCGCCGTCTGCGCGTCGCGCCCGCCGACGATGAAGAGCGTCGGCATCATGACGCGGCGGAGCGCCGATCCCGCCAGATCAGCGCGGCCCGAGAACGACACAACCGTCCTCAGCGCGCGCGGCTGTTGAGCCGCGGCGACGAGCGCGGCGCCGGCAGCCGTGTGTCCGCACAACAGCCCGACCGGAAGCCCGCGCAGCGCCGCGAGCCGCTGCGCCCAGCTGCAGATCGTCGTCAGCCGAGTGGCAAGCAGCGCCATATCGAACCGCAGTTTTCCGGTGCGCTGGTCAATCGCTTCCTCCGCCTCGGTCAATAGATCGACGACCACCGTGGCGATGTCGCGCTGATCGAGCGCATCCGCGAGCAGGCGGGTGCCCGCCGTCAAACGCTCGGTTGCGTCCGGATGCCCGAAGATCACGAGCCCTCGCGGGGTAGGGGGCACCGCGAGATCGCCGGCGAGCGACGCCTGCGCGCCGATCGGGATCGAAACGGGACGCGTCTGCCGTGTGGTCGAGGCCGGCTGCATGTGAATGAGCACCCGCTCGCCCGCCGTGCAACGTCGATGCCTGACCGCGCAAGCTGTGACGATCGATGACACGGAGCTTTTCCATTCGGCGATCGCGTCGGCGTCGCGCGCGCGGCGCGACAGGTTGCGCCGACATTTCGGCAGTCGCCGTGGACCGTTGAGGCTAGAATGACGGTGCGTTTTTGGGAGGTATTGTCATGAAGGTCTCGCGTCACGTTGCCGGCGCCGCGCTCGCCGCGGCCGCCGTCCTGGCGTCGCCGACCGCGTTCACGCGCGCGGCCGGGCAAACGCCCGCGTCGGTGGAGCTCGGCACGATCAATTTCCCGACGTCGGCGAAGCCGGCCGCGCAGACGTCGTTCCTCATCGGGACGAAGGCGCTCTTCAACTTCGAGTTCGACCTCGCCGCCGACGCGTTCCGCGAGGCGCAGAAGGCCGATCCGGCGTTCGCGCTGGGCTACTGGGGCGAAGCGATGAGCTTCAACCATCCGCTCTGGGCCGAGCAGGATCTCGCCTCTGCGCGGCGCGCGCTCGAGAAGCTCGCGCCCACCGCGGGCGCACGCGCCGCGAAGGCGCCGGTCGGCAAGGAGCGCGAGCTCGTCGAGGCCGCGGACGTGCTCTTCGGCGCGGGCGACAAGCTCGCGCGCGATGTCGCGTACGCGCAGGCGCTCGGCCGCATGCACGCGAAATATCCGCAGGACGACGAGATCTCCGTGATGTACGCGCTGTCGCTCCTCGGCACGGCGCGGCCGGGCGAGAAGTCCACGCGCAACGCGATGCAGGCCGCCGCGCTCGCGCTCGAGGTGTTCCAGCGCCATCCGCAGCATCCCGGCGCCGCGCACTTCATCATCCACGCGTTCGACGATCCGGACCACGCGATTCTCGCGCTGCCGGCCGCGCGCGCCTACTCCAGGATCGCGCCGTCGGCGGCGCACGCGCTCCACATGCCGTCGCACATCTTCGTCCAGCTCGGGATGTGGGACGACGTCGTCGCGTCGAACATCGTCGCGTACAAGGCGGCAGTGGATCTGGCCGACAAGAAGAACCTGCCGCGCGGCCGCGAGGACTTCCACACGCTGTCGTGGCTGCAGTACGCGTATCTGCAGCAGGGCAAGTTCGACGAGGCGCAGAAGTGCGTCGATCAGGCGAAGACGGTCGCCGACAAGAACCTCGACAACCCGCGCATCCGCGACGGCTACGCGTCGATGAAGGCGCGCCAGGTCGTCGAGACCGCGCGCTGGGAGAAGCTGGCGCTGCCGACCGGGGCGGTCCGCGACGGCGGCGCGCCGGGCTATGACGGCAGCGCGGCGTACGTGTTCGCCGCCGGCGTCAGCGCGGCAAACCTCGGCGATCTCGCGACGGCGACGGTCGCGCTCGAGAAGCTGAAGGCGATGCGCACGCAGGCCGAATCGGGGTCGAACGCGTACCGCGCCAAGCCGTTCGCGATCATGGAACGGGAAGTCGGCGCCGTCATCGCCGCGACCGAGAACGACATGGCCGCGGCGGAGAAGCAGATCAAGGAGGCGACCGAGATCGAGTTGTCGCTCGACGCGCCGTCGGGACCGACCGAACCGATCAAGCCGTCGTTCGAGCTGTACGGGATGCTGCTGCAGAAGCAGGGCCGCGCGAAGGAAGCCGCGGCGCAATTCCAGCAGTCGCTGATGCGCACGCCGAATCGTCGCGCCGCCCTCGAAGGCCTGCGGCAGTCGACGCCCACGACCTCGACATCGCAACCGCAATAGGCCGGGCAGGCCGGGCAGGTCGGGCAGGTGGGGCAGGTGGGGCAGGTCGGGCGGGTCGGGGCGGGTCGGGCACGTCGCAGAGGAGATAATTCCATGAAGATCACTAGCCGGTTGTTCGTGGCAGCGGTCGCCGCTGGACTGGTCGCCGGCGCGGCGCTGCGCGCGCAGGAGACGCACTCGTCGACGCTGCTCACGACCGAGCACTACCTGGATTGGGAGCGCGTCAGCGACGCGCAGATCTCGCCCGACGGCGCGCGCATCGTCTACACGCGCCAGGCGGTCAACAAGGTCGACGACAAATGGGAATCGTCGCTGTGGATCCTGAACGCCGACGGATCGCAGCACCGCTTCCTCGTCAAGGGACAGAACGCGCGCTGGTCGCCCGACGGCAAGCGCCTGCTGTATCTCGCCGAGGGCGAGCCGAAGGGAACGCAGCTCTTCGTCCGCTGGGTCGACGCGGACGGACCGCCGACGCAGATCACGCACGTCGCCGAGGCGCCGCGCAACGCGAAATGGTCGCCCGACGGCAAGTCGATCGCCTTCTCCGCCTTCGTGCCGGATCAGGAGAAGTGGACGATCAGCATGCCGGCCGAGCCGAAGGGCGCGAAGTGGACGCCGGCGCCGCGCGTCGTCTCGACGCTGCACTACCGGCAGGATCAGATCGGCTTCCTCGAGGACGGCTACACGCATCTGTTCGTCGTGCCGTCGGAAGGCGGCACGCCGCGCCAGCTAGATCTACGTCGTCGACGCGGCCAGCGGCGCGGTCCGCGATCTCGTCGCAAAGGCGGGCAACTGGGGACGGCCGGCCGTGTCGCCCGACGGACGCACGGTGGCGTTCACCGGCCACGCGGCGACCGGCCGCTCGCACACGGTGAGCGATCTGTTCGTCATCCCGCTTTCGGGCGGCGCGAGCGACATGCGCAAGATCAGCGGCGACTACGATCGCGATCCGATCGACATCCGCTGGGCGCCAGATGGCAGCGGCCTGTATTTCGACGCAGACGATAGCGGCTCGCGCAACGTGCAGCTGGCGTCGATCGTCGGCGGCGTGAAGCCGGTGACGACCGGCCGCCGGATGCTGTCGTTCGACTCGATGTCGAAGGATCTCGTCGCCGCCGGCATCTCGTCCGATCTCACGCACCCGCAGGACGTCGTCAAAGTGAACCTGCGGCAGCCGGGGCAGGTGACGACGCTCACGGACGTGAACGGCGACGTGCTGCAGGGCATCCAGCTCGCGAAGATCGACGAGGTCACCTACACGTCGACGAACAACGCGAAGGTGATGGGCTGGATCGTGAAGCCGCCGACCTTCGACGCGTCGAAGAAGTATCCGTTGATCCTCGAGATCCACGGCGGACCGTTCGGGAACTACAACGTCGGCTTCAACTACATGTTCCAGAACTTCGCGGCGAACGGCTTCGTGGTGCTCGTCACCAACCCGCGCGGCAGCACCGGCTACGGCAGCGAGTTCATCAACGGCATCGATCACAACTATCCCGGCCCGGACTTCGACGATCTGATGGCCGGCGTCGACACGGTCGTCGCCCGAGGCTACGTCGACACGACGCGCATGTACGTCTCGGGCTGCAGCGGCGGCGGCGTCCTTTCGAGCTGGGTGATCGGGCACACCGATCGCTTCGCGGCCGCGGCGGTGCGGTGCCCGGTGATCGACTGGATCAGCATGGCGGGGCACACCGACATCCCGCTCTTCACCTACAGCTTCTTCAAGAAGCCGTTCTGGGAGGACCCGTCGGACTGGCTGTCGCACTCGTCGCTCATGACGGTCGGCAAGGTGACGACGCCGACGCTGCTGATGACGGGCGTGCTCGATCGGCGAACGCCGATGCCGCAGACCGAGGAGTACTACGCGGCGCTGAAGGTGCGCGGCGTGCCGGTGAAGCTGCTGCAGTTCAACGACGAGTACCACGGCACGGGATCGAAGCCGTCGAACTTCATTCGGACGCAGCTGTACATGATGAGTTGGTTCAACAAGTACACGCGCCAGTCGGGCGGGAGGGTATCGACGACTTCGCTGCAAAATTAAGAATTTGGAATTTGGAATTAAGAATTCGTGATTATGCGACGCCGTGCGGCGGATTCTTAATTCCGAATTCTCTAATTCTTAATTGGCGCGGGTCGCTTGCAAACCGCGCGGCCCCGCGATAGCGTCACCGCCATGTCGAAGCTGATTCTTCTGGCGGGGCTCGCGCTGCTCGTTGCCGCTCCCGCGTCTGCCCAGCCGGCCGCGCCGGCGCCGATCACCGCGATCCGCGCCGGCCGCCTGCTCGATCCCGACGGCGGGCGCGTCCTCACCAATCAAATCATCGTCGTCGAAGGCAGCAGGATCCGCGACGTCGGGCCGAACGTCTCCGTTCCGGCGGGCGCGCAGGTGATCGATCTCTCCGGCATGACGGTGATGCCGGGCCTCGTCGACTCGCACAACCACCTCGCGCTGACCTACAAGCCCGAGCCCGAGAACAACGTCTACTACTACACCTACGTGCAGGACTCGACGGCGCTGCGCGCGATCCAGGCGGCGTCGAACGGCATGCAGATGCTCGCGGCGGGCTTCACCGTCGTCCGCGATCTCGGGAACAACGGCAACTACGCCGACACCGCGCTGCGGCAGGCGATCGAGCAGGGATGGCTTCCAGGCCCGACGATCATCAACTCGGGAATCATCATCGGCGGAATGGGCGGCCAGTTCTCCCCGCCGCCCGAGATGGCGAAGGACCACAACATCGTCTACCCGGAGTATCTCGACGCGGACACGCCTGACGAGATCGTGAAGGCGGTGCGTCAGAACATCCTGTTCGGCGCGAAGGTGATCAAGATCTGCGTCGACTGCAAGCCGTACGGCTACACGGCCGACGAGATCCGCCTCTTCGTGCGCGAAGCGGCGAAGGCCGGGATGAAGGTGGCCGGCCACGTGCAGACGCCGGCGGGCGCGAAGAACGCGATCGACGGCGGGATCTGGTCGATCGAGCACAGCGGCGCCCTCAACGACGATCTTCACAAGCAGATGGCGGCCAAAGGCATCTGGCGCGCCGGCACCGAGACGCCGACCGGGCTGCAGGGTCATCCGGTCTCGCAGGACACGTACGCGCGCACCATCGCCGGCATGAAGAACGCGTACGAGAACCACGTGAAGATGACGTTCTCGACCGATGCCGATTACTTCGTCGCCGGCAAGACGCGCGGCGAGCTGTGCCTCGAGTTCCTGAAGCCATGGAAGGACGCCGGCATCCCGAACGCCGACATCCTGCGCGCGATCACGACGAACGGCTACCGCATCGCGGACATCGACAAGACGCGCGGGACGATCAAGCCGGGCTACTTCGCGGATCTGATTGCGCTCCCGGGCAACCCGCTCGACGACGTCGATGCGCTGAGGAACGTGCAGTTCGTGATGAAGGACGGCCTCGTCTTCAAGCGCGATGGCGTGATGACGCCGGCTGCGTTCTTCCACGGCGGCCCGGTCAACGGCTGGCGCATCAGATAGTGGACGGCGCGCCCCTGCTCGAGCTGCGCGACGCGACGGTCGTTCTCGGCGGCGCTCGCGTCCTCGAGCGGCTGACGCTGACGATTCCGAACGGCGAGCACACCGCGATTCTCGGCCCGAACGGCGCCGGCAAGTCCACGTTCGTCCGGCTGCTGACGCTGCAGCAGTATCCGCTCGCGCCCGGCGAAGGCGCGGCGCCGCCTATCCGCGTCCTCGGCCGCGATCGCTGGGACGTCTTCGAGCTGCGCTCGCAGCTCGGCATCGTCTCCGCCGATCTGCATGACCGGTTCGTCCACGGCAACTCGAACGGCGTCGTCACGGCGATCGATGCCGTCGTGTCCGGC
>QHWK01000500.1 GCA_003223775.1 Acidobacteriota bacterium | reverse complement strand
CGCGTGCCGTCGGTGACGTCGACCATCGGCTCCGCCGCGCCGGCGCGAACCGGCGCCGCCGTCGTCGGGGCGATCCTGCTCGCGGTCGGCCTCGCCGCCGCGCTGTCGGTGGACGTCGTCAAGACGGGGCAGGGCGTGAAGGGTGATGAAGCGACCTACGTCGCGATGGCGCTCAGCGTCGCCTACGACGGCGATCTCGCGTACGAGCGCCGCGACCTCGACCGCTTCCTCGGATTGTACCGCTGGGGGCCCGATGGGATTTTTCTGAAGCGCGGCAAGCAGGTGCGCGTGCGCATCGACGCCTCGCCGCCGTTCGTTCACCTGCGCCAGACGCCCGATCTCCGTCCAGACCGCCTCTACTTCAGCAAATCCCTCATCTATCCGGTCGTCGCGGCGCCCTTCGTCAGGCTGCTCGGCCTCAACGGGATGCTGGTGCTGAACGTGCTGCTGCTCGCCGTCGCGTGCGCGTGCGCGTACCAGTTCCTCGCCGCGCGGTCGAAGCCGACGGCCGCGCTCGTGTTCGCGCTCGCGTTCGTCTTCGCGTCGTGCGTGCCGATCTATCTCGTCTTCCTCGCGCCGGAGATCTTCAACTTCACGCTCGTCGCCGTCGCCTATTTTCTGTGGCTGCAGAAGGACGCGTCGCCCGTCGTGCGATCGCGGTTTCTCGCCAGCCCCGCCAGCGATCTGTACGCGGCAGCGCTGCTCGGCGTCGCGACGTACTCGAAGCCGAGCCATGCGCTGCTGGTCGCGCCGATCGTCCTCGCCGCGTGCTGGCGCCGAAAGTGGATGCACGCCTTCGCCGTCGGCGGCGTCGCCGTGGCCGCCGCGGCGCTGTTGTTCGCCGTGAACGCCGCCGCGACCGGCGAGTTCAACTACCAGGGCGGCGATCGGCGCACGTTCTACACGAGGTTTCCGTTCGACGGCTCGGGGCAGGGCGTGTTCGCGGAGGCGCCGCTGCACGCGACCAACGATTCCGACGCGCAGAGCGTCTTCCAGGATTTCCCGAACCGCTTCGCGCACAACGTCGAGTACTTCTTCATCGGGCGCCACTTCGGCTTCGTGCCGTACTTCTTCCCGGGCGCCGTCGCGATCGGCCTGTGGCTCGCATCGGCCGATCGCCGCGAGCCGTCGCGCATCCTCACGCTGCTCGCCGTCGCCGTTTCGGCCGGCGCGCTGCTCGTCTTCGCGCCGTATTCCTGGAGCGGCGGCGGCGGACCGCCGGGCAACCGGTATTTCATGAGCCTCTATCCGGCGCTGCTGTTTCTCACGCCGCCGCTGACGGGCGCCGCCCCGGCGCTCGCCGCGTGGGCCGGCGGCGCGCTGTTCACCGCAAAGATGCTCGTCAATCCGTTCGTCATCGCGAAATCGCCGACGCAGCTCACCGAGCGCGGCTTCGCCCGCAGGCTGCCGGTCGAAGTGACGATGGCGAACGACCTGCCGATCATGCTCGAGGGCGGACGCGCGCACGCCTGGTACAACGACGTGCTGCTGTACTTCCTCGACGAGCACGTCTACCCGCCGGAGACGATCGACGCGGACGGACACAAGGGGATCTGGATCGCCGGCGACGGCCGCGCGGACATCCTGATGCGCTCCGACTGGCCGGTTGCGGCGCTGCGCGTGACCGCGTCGTCGCCGATTCCGACGATCGTGACGATGTCGGCGGGCGCGGGTCGGGTGACGGTGCCGCTTCAGCCGGGAAAGCCTGAGACCTTCGATGTGCCTGCCTCGGGCACGCGCGACGAGCACAGCTTCGCGTACCTCGTCACCGCGCGGTCGTCGGAGGGCTTCACGCCGCGGCTCCGCGATCCTTCGTCTGCCGATCCTCGAAACCTCGGCGCGCTGCTCCGCTTCACGGCGGTTGCCGCGAATCGATGACCGCAGCGGCGAGGCCCGTGGCGGCTCACGGTCGGCGGCTCGAGCTCGCCGCGGTGCTCGCGGCCGCGATCGCGCTCACCGCGCTCTTCACGTACCCGGTCGCGTTCAAGCCCGGACGCGTCGGGCGCGTCGACAACGGCGACGGCCAGCTGTCGATCTGGAACGTCACCTGGGTCGCGCGGACGCTCGCGGTCGATCCGCTGCACGTGTTCGACGCCAATATCTTCTACCCGAACCGCGGCACGCTCGCGTACTCCGAGAACAACCTCGGCGCCGGCGTGCTCGCCATGCCGGTGTACTGGGCGACGCGGAATCCGTACGCCGCGCACAACTCCGTCGTGCTCTTCGCCTTCGTGCTCGCGTTCGTCGGCGCGTACTACCTGGTGCGCTACCTCACGGGCGACTGGCGCGCGGCGGCGGTGTCGGCGGTCTGGTTCGCGTTCTGCCCGTACGTGTTCGCGCGCACGGCCCAGATCCAGCTGCTGATGACGGCCGGGCTGCCGTTCGCGATGCTCGCGTTCCATCGGCTCGCCGATCGGCCGTCGCCCGGCCGCGGCGCGGCGCTCGGCAGCATCATGGCGGCGCAGGCGCTCTGCTGCGGCTACTACGGCATTCACGTCGCCGTCATGATCGGCTTCGCCTTCGTTGTCGTCGCGTCGACGCGGTCGCTCTGGAGGGACGCGTTCTACTGGCGCGCGATGCTCGTCGCGGCCGCCGTGTCGATCATGCTCGTGCTGCCGGCGTTCGCGCCGTATTCGCTGCTGCACCGCCAGACCGGCTTCGAACGGACGCTCGCGGAAGCGGAGCGCTACTCCGCGAACTGGAGCGCATGGTTCGCGAGCTCATCCTACGCGCACGCATGGCTGCTGGCCTATCTGCCGCCGTGGAAGGACACGCTCTTCCCCGGCGCGATGGTGACCGCGTTCGCGATCGCCGGGCTGTTCATCGCGCGGAAGCAGCGACGAGGGGAGCTGGCGCTGCTGTACGGAGGCCTGGTCGCGTTCGCCGTCTGGCTGTCGTTCGGCCCGCGGGCGCGGCTGTATTCGACGCTCTACACCGTGCTGCCGATCTTCCGCTGGCTGCGCGCGCCCAGCCGCTTCGGGCTGATCGTCGTCTTGTCGCTGTCGGTGCTCGGCAGCCTCGCCGTCGTCGAGCTGTGCCGCCGCGCCCGGCGGCCGACGCTCGTGTTCGCCGCCCTGTTCGTCGTCTGCTGCGTCGAGCTCATCGTGCCGCTCAACATGCCCGACGTGCCGCCGCTCGAGCCGGTGTATATGCAGTTGACGGAGCTGCCGCCCGGCCCGCTGATCGAAATGCCGTTCTTCTACCTCGGCTTCATGTTTCCGCGGCACACGTACTATATGCTGCAGTCGACGACGCACTGGATGCCGCTCGTCAACGGCTACAGCGACTACATGCCGCGCGACTTCCTCGCGAACGTGATGACGCTCGCGCCGTTTCCGAGCCGCGACTCGCTGAGGCTGCTGCATCATCGGCGCGTACGCTATGCCGTCTTCCACCGCTACTGGTACAACGACGAGAACTGGCGCGACGTGACGATGCGGCTGCGGGAATTCGATCCATATCTCCGCATGATCTACAAGGACGAGGGGACGCGCTTGTACGAGATCGTCGGCGCGCCGCGATAACGCGTGCAGCTCACGCCACTGCCCGTGCGGGCGCCGGTCGCCGACTACGTCATGCAGGCGGACGCGCTGCTCGACGCCTGGAACGCCGGCGATCCCGGCGCGATCGCGATCGCGCGGCACAAGCACCCGAAGTTTCTCGACGACACGATCAAGTGGCTGCCCAAACGTCTCTCGGACGAGCAGGCGCGCGAGATGCCGTTCGAGTTCGCGGACGCGCAGCTGACGGTCGCGCGATGGTACGACTTCGCGAGCTGGCCGCGGCTCGTCGAGCACGTCGAGGCCGTGACGCGCGACAGCTCGCCCGAGTCGCGGTTCGAAGTGGCGGTCGACGCCGTCGTCGGCGGCGACGCGGCGGCGCTCGCGGCGATGCTGGCTGAACACGCCGACCTGGTGCGCGCGCGATCGACGCGCGTCACGCACTTCGATCCGCCCGTCCACCGCGCGACGCTGCTGCACTACATCGCCGCGAACGGCGTCGAAGGCTACCGGCAGAAGACGCCGCCGAACGCCGTCGAGATCGCGAAGACGCTGCTCGGCGCGGGCGCGGAAGTCGACGCGCAGGCGGACATGTATGGCCACCCCTCGACGACGATGGACCTGCTGGTGTCGAGCAGCCCGCCTGACGCGGCCGGGCTTCAGACCGCGCTCGCCGAGACGCTGCTCGATTCCGGCGCCGCGATCGACGGCGTCGGGGAGACGACCCCGCTGATGATTGCGCTCGCGTTCGGCTTTCGCGAGACGGCCGAGATGCTGGCGCGCCGCGGCGCGCGCGTCGACTCGCTCGCCGCGGCCGCAGGCCTCGGCCGTTTGGACGACGCGCGGCAGCGACTGGGGCCGGCGAGCGCCGAGGATCGCCACCGCGCGCTGGCGCTCGCCGCGCAGCACGGCCACGCCGACATGGTGCGGCTGCTGCTCGACGCGGGCGAGGATCCGAACCGGTACAACCCGAAAGCGAATCATGGCCACTCGACGCCGCTGCACCAGGCCATCGCCGCGGGGCATGAGCCGGTCGTGCGCCTGCTCGTCGAGCGGGGCGCCCGCCTCGATATCGAGGACACGATCTATCACGGCACGCCGCTCGGGTGGGCGATCTACTGCAACCGTCCGTCGCTTGCGCAGTACCTCCGCGGCCGCGGCGCTCCGGAGTAGCGACTAGGGATTGGGGATTGGGGATTGGTCAGTCAGGGCGCGTTGCAAAATCGACGTAGGGCGACCCTTTCAGGGTCGCCAGAGGCGAGGCTGAAAGCCTCGCCCTACACAATCCCCAACCCCTAATCCGCAATTCCCACACCGTCCGGCAGCGTGTGATGCCGGCTGCGCCAGATGTAGACGCCGGCGCCCGACAACGAGAAGAGCATGATGAGCGCCTGCGCGACCAGCGAGACGAGGAGCGCGGACTCGATGGAATGGCCGATCCGGCTGAAGTAGAACGAGAAGGTCGCCTCGCGCACGCCGAAGCCGTTCACCGACACCGGCACCATCTGCACGATGAACGAGACGGGCACGATCACCGCCAAATCCCACGGCCCCACATTCACGCCGAGCGCGTAGGCCACCGCAACGTAGAACAGCACGAGCGCCGCCTGCACGACGACGGCGCCGGCGAAGCAGGCCGCGAGCGCCCGCGGACGATCGCGGAAGCGGCCGAGCGCCGCCGTGACGCTCTCGATGCGGCCGCCGACCCATTCGGGATGGAACACCGTGAGCGGCTGCAGCAGGCGCCCGAAGCCGTCGGGCGCGAACACGGCCGGCGCCGACATCGCCGCGCCGGCGACGAAGCCGGCCCAGAGCCACGCCGGCCAGATGGGAATCGCGGCCGGGTGCACGCGCACGGCGGCCGACGCGCCGAGCGCCGCGATCAGCACGAGCGCCATCAGGCCGAGGCCGCGATCGACGAGCACGACGGTCG
>QHWK01000499.1 GCA_003223775.1 Acidobacteriota bacterium | reverse complement strand
GCGCGCGCGTGGCGGCGATTGGATCATCCGACGCGCACGGCGTGGGCCCGATGGGTTTCTGCCGCACGTTCGTCTTCGTGCGCGACGCGACGGAGAGTGGAATTCTCGAGGCGCTGCGCGCGCGACGCACGGTCGTGTTCGGCCGCGGCGGCGCGGTCTACGGCGATCCGGCGCTCGTCCGCCTCGCCGCCGACGATGCGCGGCTGCGCGCCGGCGCTCGGCCGACGCGACGGACCGGCGTGCTCGATGCGATTAGCCGCATCGGAGGCGTGATAGGTCTCGCAGGCTTGTTTGTATTGAGAGGCGCGCTGCAAAATCTGTAGGGGGAGGCTTTCAGCCTCGCCTCTGGCGACCCTTAAAGGGTCGCTCTACGTCGATTTTGCAACGCGCTCTCAGGTGCGCACCTCAGCGCACTTTCAGCCAGTTGAAGTTGGCGACCGAGCCGCTTGCGCCGGCCGTGTCCATGACGACGCGGACGACTTGCTGACCCGCCGCGAGCGCGATGCCGCTCTTCGAGATCGTCGACCACGTCTGCCAGCCGCCGGTGTTCGGGACAGCGATGGGCCCCGTCTTGTCGACGCCGTTGACCTCGACGTGGAACGTGCCGCCGGCGCCGGACGAGGCGACGCGCGCGTCTAGCGTGTAGGTGCCGGCCGCCGTCACGTTGACGGTGTACTTCAGCCACTCGCCAGCCGTCGTCCAGCCCACGAGATAGCCGCCGCCCGCGTCGGTCGCCGCCTTGATGTCGACGCCGTTGGTTCGGTAGACGCCGCCCACGTTGCCCGACGTGCTGTCGTGATACGCAACCCCTTCACCGCCGGCGTCGTAGTTCTCGAACTCGATCGTGCCCGGCAGCGCGATCGGCGTGCCGGAGTACGGCGTCGATCCAGTCGGAGTGGGAGTCGGCGTCGGCGTCGGTGTCGGCGTTGGAGTCGGTGTCGGCGTGGGCGTCGGCGCTGGCGTCGAGCCGGCTCTCGCCGCGTCGAGCGCGGTGAAGTCGACGCCGACGTTGGCGGGCAGCGTGTGGCCTGACTTCAAATGGTAGTCGTCGTGCGCGTAATCGACGAACTGCTGTTCGAGCGTCAGGAGATCCGGCAGGTCCGTCCCTGACGGATACGCCGCCGTCGACGTCCGGCCGACGACGTTGCCGAGGAACTGATAGAGCGGCGCGTAGTAGTTCAGCCCCTTCGTGCCTTCGCCCTGCGCGTTGCCGTACACCGGATACTTGGCCGCATGCAGGATGTTGTCGTTGAAGACGAAGCCGGTCACCTGGACGCCTGTCGGCGAGGCGCCGCCGTCGATGAAGAGACCGCTGCCGGTGGTAACCATCGTGTTGTGCTCGACGACGATGTCCTTAGGTCCGGCGCCGACGAAGATGGCTCGGCCGGTCGCCGCCGTTGCCGACTTGGTCCACGTGCTGCTCACGTCATAGAAGAGATTGTTGAGGACCTTGATCCCCTGCGTCTGCTGGGCCGTCGCGAGGTTGTCGTAGCCGGTGATGTTGATCCCCGCCGCGACGTGACGGACGACGTTGTTGCTGATCGTGACATTCCTCACCTGCGACCAGGGCGCGGTGCCGCTCTGGTTTCGCGGCGACAGCATGAACGCGAAGCCCTGCTGGTTCGCGAGCCACGAGTGCTCGAGCGTGTTGCCGTCGATCGTCACGTCGGCGGCGTTCTTCAGCTCGACGAGGTTCTTGATCGTCCAGCCCTGCGTCATCCACGCGGTCGGCTTCGCGATCAGGTTCCGCCGGATCGTGATGTTGCTGGGAACGAGGTTCGGGATGTACGGATCGCTGCCGCCGAACATC
This sequence comes from Acidobacteriota bacterium, assembly GCA_003223775.1. Classification (GTDB taxonomy): domain Bacteria; phylum Acidobacteriota; class Vicinamibacteria; order Vicinamibacterales; family CAVVIG01; genus QHWK01. The sequence goes on along the minus strand of QHWK01000499.1, from coordinate 5,605 downwards.
ACGTTTTCCGCCGCCGCTTCGAGGTAGTTGTTCTCGATCAGGAACGGACCCGGGCCGTTCCAGCCGCAGATCGCCTGTGTGTCGTACGTCGTGCTCTTGAAGTCGGCGAAGTACGAGTTGATGATTTGCGCATCTCCGCTGTTCAGCGAGACGCCGCGGCGCTGGCCGTACGACGGATCGCCGTGCAGGTACGAGCGGTCGATCACGAGATGATGCGGCACGACCGCGAGCGTGTTCTGGCTCGATCCGCCGCTGCCGAACTGCACGAGGTCCGAGCTGGCGGTGGAGCTGCTCGGGAAGATCTCGAGGAACTGCAGACGCCAGTAGGACGCGCCCGCCGCGGTGCGGAAGGCTGCGCCGCTGCTCGTCGATCGGATCTTCGCGAGCAGCGCCGCGTAGGCGGGCGTGATGCGCGCGCCGGCCGCCGGCAGGGCGCTGTCCGCGGCCGAGGATCGAATCGTGATGTACGAGGTGCCGTTTTTCGCCGGCAGCGAGAAGTTCCCTGTGAAGGTGGCGCCGGCCTGGACCAGAATCGTGTCGCCCGGTTTGGCCGCGTTGATCGCCGCCTGCAGGTCGCCGCCGGCGTTCACGGTCAGCGTCGCCGATTCTGCCTGGGCGGCCGAGAGCAGGCCGCACATCAGCACGAGAGCGCACAATACGCGCGTCAGCCTCATCTATACAGCTCCTGAGTTGAAGGGAAAGGTGGAGACCTATTCAAAGGGGCAAGGAACGCGCCGTTTTTTTGGCGCCGGATTCGGGCGCGAAATGCGGATGGGCTCGAACGGCTGACCATATAACGGCACACCCATCAGTTCGCAGCCCGGACAGCCGAACCGGTCGGCGATCTGAAAGGGTCGCCCTACACTGGCCTCGCCCGCCTCTACAATTCAGAGCTGGACCATGGTGCGCCTTTCAGTTCTCGATCTTGCGCCGATCGTCGTCGGCGCATCCGCCGCTGACGCGTTCCGCAACACGCTCGACCTCGCGCGCCACGCCGAGCGCTGGGGCTTCAAGCGCTACTGGCTCGCGGAACATCACAACATGCCGGGCGTTGCGAGCGCCGCGACCTCGATCGTCATCGGCTACGTCGCCGCCGGCACGTCGGCGATTCGCGTCGGCGCCGGCGGCGTGATGCTGCCGAATCACTCGCCGCTCGTCGTCGCCGAGCAGTTCGGCACGCTCGAGTCGCTGTTTCCGGGCCGCATCGATCTCGGCCTCGGGCGCGCGCCCGGCACCGATCCGAACACGGCGCGCGCGCTCCGGCGCCGCGCCGACCTGGACGCCGACACCTTTCCGCGCGACGTCGTCGAGCTGCAGGCGTACTTTCGCGATCCGGCGCCGGGGCAGCTCATTCGCGCGGTGCCGGGCGCCGGGTTGAAGGTGCCGATCTGGCTGCTCGGGTCGAGCCTCTTCAGCGCGCAGCTCGCGGCGGCGCTCGGCCTGCCGTTCGCGTTCGCGTCGCACTTCGCGCCCGATCTGCTGATGGAGGCGCTGGCGATCTATCGATCGGAGTTCAGGCCGTCGGAGTCGCTGTCCGCACCGTACACGATGGCGGGCGTGAGCCTCGTCGCCGCCGACACCGACGCCGCGGCGCGGCGGCTCTTCACCTCGCTCCAGATCCAGTTCGTGAACCTGCGGCGCGGAAGGCCGGGCCAGCTCAATCCGCCGGTGGACAGCCTCGAGGGACTATGGTCGCCCGCCGAGCGCGCCGGCGTCGAGCACGCGCTGCGCTACGCGATCGTCGGCTCGCCTGATGCGGTGCGCCGCGGGCTGGAGACATTCGCGGCGGACACCGGCGTCGACGAGCTGATGATTACGTCGCAGATCCACGATCACGCTGCGCGTCTGCGCTCGTATGAGATTGCGGCGGCGGCGGCTCGGCGATGAGTCGCCGCGCGATTGGGAAGTCGCCGATGCGAGTCCACCGCGAGCCGCCCGACTTCACGAACAGCTCGACTTTCGCGTCGACGAACAGCGAGTTCCGCAGCAGCGCGCCGCGATCGTCCGTGCCCGTGTAGCCCTGCAGCCCCTTCGCCGTCAGCGGTCCCGTGTCGGCGCCCGGCTCGAGGCGGCGGGACGCGTTCGGCACGTAGCCGGTCGTCCACTCAGCGGGATCGTTTCCGCGCTTGAAGACGGCGTTCACCTGCACGGACGGGAGCGGCTGTCCGGACGCGTTGGTGAGGCGAAACGTCATCGCCGGCACGATGCGGTTCTTGCCGGCAACGGCGCCGCCGTCGGCCCAGCCGGTCGTCACCGGCGTCAGCACGATGTCTTTCGAGAGGTCGACGGCCGGGCGGCATGCCGCCGCGAAGACGATCGAAGCGAGCAGCATCGAGTACTTCATTGCTGGAGGGCTCCGGGAACGACGAGGCCGATGTCGAGAACCGCGATCTCCGACTCGCCGCCGAACTCCTCGGCGGGATCGATCTGCCACTTGCGGCTGCGCCACCATCCCGCGATCTCGAGCGCGGCGACGACGACGAGCGCAGTCTCGGCGATCCGCGCGCCGGCCGCCGGATCGCCGGCGGCGTGCAGCGCGGCGCGAGCCGGTACGAACGCGCAGACGTACAGCCCGATCGCGTACAGCGGCCAGCGCGTCTTCAGGCGTGCGTGTCCCGGCTCGTACGGACGTGTGAACGGCACGAAGTCCACGGTGAGCGCGGCCGCCTCGGCGATCGCGAGGGCGACGGCCACGACGATCGCCGCGTGCCACGCGGCAGCGCGGAACCCGAGGAGCGGCACGAGCAGCGCGTCGGCGACGAGCGCGAGCGGCACCATGAACCCGATCGCCGCGGCGCGCGTCCCCGCCCAGAAGGCCGACGCGCGGAGCGGCCCGTTGAAGCGAAACGTCCACGACGCCGGCAGATCGCTCGGCATGAAGAAGGCGGCGCGCAGCCCGATGCCGATCCAGTAGACCAGCACGAGCGGAATCCACAGCACCGCCGTCCGGGGACGAATGATTGGCGCGGCGTCGCCGGTCGTGCGCAGCAGCGCGCCGACGATCAGCATGAGGCCGATCGCCGCATTGATGGCGATCGTCGCCTGCTGATCGCGCGCTGCAGGCGCGCGCCGCCGTGCACGCCCGCGTCCGCCGACGGCGCGAGCGCGCGCTGCAGCTGCCGGCGGTAGCCGGCAGTCGTCGTCGCGACGGCGGAGACAATCACGGCGGCGGTGAAGCCGATCGCGCGCCGCGCGCCGCCGTCCCATTCCGCGCCGGGCGTTCCGCGGATCCATTCGTGCAGCCCGAGGAACCAGTTCGTCGGGCTCCATCCCGGGATCGTCTGCATCTGCAGCGTCGTCGGCCGGCGCCGCCCGCCGTAGGTGACGTTCAACGCCGTCGGCGCGAAGACGATGAAACAGAGCAGCCCGCTGAAGAGCAGAAAGCGGAGCACCGACGCGAGCGCGACGTGCCGCCCGGAGACGCCGCCGACCAGCGCGCGCAGCGTCACGAGGAGGCAATACACGAAGGTCGCCGCGGTCAGCGTCGCGGCCATGTGCGCGACAAAATGACGGACCACGTCGGCCGCCGACTTGTGATTCCCGGCGACGAGCGCGAACGGCACTCCGGTCATCAGGCTGATGCTCAGCGAGACGAGGCGATCGAACGACAGCGAATCCCACATCACGCCCGCGATCACACCGACGGCGACCATCGAATACATGATGAATACGGTGGCCATGAGACGCGTCAGCGGCTCGAGCATCTGCGGGAAACGGACCGCGGCCGCCTCGAACGTGGTCACCATTTGCAGCGGCATGAACAGCGCCGGCACCAGCAGGAACGCGAGCGGCCCGGCCATCGCGCGCCGCAGCTGCATCGCCGACGTGACCGACTCGCTGGCGAAGAACTGCGCGACGAACGCGCGGCAGAGGATCTCGAATCGGCCACGGCGGCGCGGTGGGAGCGCGGCCATTCGCTAGGCCCTCATCGCCGCGAGCAGCCCGAGCGTCCGCTCCTCGACGCGCTCTTCGGCGACGAGCGAGGCGAACACGGCGTCGAGCGACGGCAGCTGCAGGGTCGCGCGCAGGTTGGCCACCGAGTCGTGGCCGACGATGCGGCCGTCCTTCAGAATCACGACGCGCGAGCAGACCTGCTCGACGACCTCCAGCACGTGCGAGCTGAAGACGACGATCTTCCCTTCGTCGGCGAGCGCGCGCACGAAGCCTTTCAGCACGCGCGCGGCGCTGACGTCGAGGCCCGAGAACGGCTCGTCGAGGATGACGATGCGCGGGTTGTGGAGGACGGCGGCGGCGATCAGGATCTTCTGCCGCATCCCTTTCGAGTACGACGACAGCGTCTGATACCGGTCGTCCCAGATGCCGAGCAGCTGGAGGAAGCGCTCGATCTTGTCGTCGAGCGCGGCCTCGCGCAGCTGCCGCAGGCGGCCGACGAGCCGCAGATATTCAGGACCGGTCAGGTAGGTGTACAGGTGCGGTTCCTCGGGCACGTATCCGAGCAGCGCCTTGTACGCTTCGAGGTCGGCGAACGCGTCCGCGCCGTCGAGATGGACTTCGCCGCTCGTCGGCCTGAGCAGGCCCGTGAGGATCTTGACCGTCGTGCTCTTGCCCGACCCGTTGGGGCCGAGCAGGCCGAGCACTTCGCCCGGCCGCGCCTCGAAGGAGACGTCGTGAATCGCGACGAGCGCACCGTAGTGTTTCGTCAGACGGTGGACGCCGAGCATGTTCGTGTGGACACCGGATCGCGCCAAAAGTTCCGGTATAGAATCGGCAGTCCACCAACAGGAGGGAACCGCCATGTCGATGACACAGGCATTGCTGAAGGAATTTGAAAACGAAGCCGGGACGACGCGCCGCGTGCTCGAGCGCGTGCCGACCGACAAGCTCACCTGGAAGCCGCACCCGAAATCGATGTCGCTCGGCACGCTCGCGCTGCACGTCGCCTCCTCGCCAGGCGTCATCATCGGCTGGTGCTGCGAGGACGAGACGACGTTCACGGGTCAGGGGCCGGCCGAGCCGACGTCGACCGAGGAAATCCTCGCGGCGCACGACGCCAGCGTGAAGAAAGTGAAGGAGACGATCCCGCAGATCGGCGATCAAGGCATGCAGCAGATGTGGAGCGCAAAAGCGGGCGGCCAGACGCTCATGACGATGCCGAAGGCCGTGCTCACGCGCGCGATCGTCATGAACCACTGGGTGCATCATCGCGGTCAACTGTCGGTGTACCTCCGCCTGCTCGACGTGCCGGTGCCGTCGATTTACGGTCCGAGCGCCGACGAGAACCCGTTCGCCGCGCGTACGTAAGCGTCAGCCGGCGGCGCGGGCTGATGCCTGCGCCGCCGATCCTCGGCTCGCCTCACGTTTCAAAATCGACGTAGGGCGGCCCTTTCAGGGCCGCCAAGGCGAGGCTGAAAGCCTCGCCCTACAGATTTTGAAACGCCCTCTCGAGTTGGAGCTCGTGCGATGAAGCTAACGATGATGTCCCTCGCGCTCGTGCTGGCGGCGCCGCCGCTCGCCGCCGAAACGCACCGGTTCACGCCGACCGTCTTCTACACCACCTACTCGTTCGCGCATCCGCCCGCGCTTCGCATCAAGCCCGGCGACCGCGTCGTCACGAAGACGATCGACGCCTCGGGCGCGGACTGGA
>QHWK01000498.1 GCA_003223775.1 Acidobacteriota bacterium | reverse complement strand
CGCCGTCCGCTCGGGAGCGATCAGCCAGTGGAGCAGCGGCGGCATCAACGCCATCGCGACGAGCGTCGGGATCGAGGCGGCGAGCAGCCATCCCGTGAAGCCGATCTCGACGCCGAAGGCGCGCGCGATCTCGGCCCGAGTGGGTTGGCCGCCATCGCCGTCATCCACAGCGCCGACGAGAGACTGAGGCTGGCGATGCCCGAGAACATCAGGAAGCTGCCGATGCGCCGGCTGCCGGCGTCTTCGGCCGTGGCGCCGGCGGCTTCGGCCAGCGAGAAGGCGAGTGGATAGATCACTCCGGAGCGCGCCGTGTTGCTCGGAAACGCCGGCGCGATCAGCCCGTCGACCAGGAAGATGCTGTAGGAGAGGCCCAGCGTCGACCGGCCGAAGAGGCTCACGACGTAGTAGCCGGCGCGCGCGCCGAGCCCGCATTTCACCACGGCACGAGCGACGAGGAAGGCGAGGACGATTAGCAGGATCGTGCCGTTGGCAAAGCCGGCATACGCCTTCGCCGGGGAGAGCAGTCGCGTCAGGACCGCCGTCGCAACCGCAAGCACCGAGGCGGTGAGAATCGGAAAGGCGTTGATCACGACCGAGACGATCGCCGCCGCGAAGATGACGAAGAGGCGCCACGCTGGCAGCGTCAACCCCTCGGGCACTGGCAGAAACCACAGCACCACGGCGACAACGACCACGGCTGCGCGGCTGACGAGCATCCCTCGATCGGCGCTCGCCGCCGTCGCCGGGGGCGAAGTCAGGAGGGTCGTCGCGGTCACCGCGGGCTCTGGGGCCAGCGGAGTCGGCCCCGGAGATCGACGGCTCGACCCTGAATCGACTCGCCCTCGCCGGACACGACGTACTGCCACGTCAGCTCGTACTCGCCGGTCACGCCCGCCCAGCGGCCTGAAGCCGGCGACGATCCCGGCGCCGTTCGAGAGAACGACCGCGCCGGACAGGTGCGCGACGGCGGCCGGACGCCCGCTCTCGGTCGGAATCGTCTGCCGCAGGCCGGACGCCGACCAGCTGCCGTCGAACGCCCGCCACTGACCGCGCAGCGTGTCCTGTGCACCAGGCGTCGCCGCCAGGATCGGCATCGCCAGCGACACGGCAAGCAGCCGCGGCGCGATCGCCGCGGCGCGGCGAGTCATACGCCCTGTCCCTGGCCGGTCATGGCCAGCGGATCGAGCACCGCAGCGATCTGCTGTTCCGTCAGGATGTGCTGCTCGCGAACCAGCTCGAGAATCCCGCGGCCGCTCCTCGCCGCTTCCGCCGCCAGCGCGGTCGCACGGTCGTAGCCGATCACCGGATTCAGCGCGGTCACGGTGCCGATGCTGAAATCGACGTAATGGCGGCAGATGTCGGGGTTGGCAGTAATGCCGTCGACGCAGTGCAGGCGCAGCGTCTGCGCCGCGTTGATGAACAGCGTCTGCGCTTCGAAGACGGCAATCACCGGCTCGAAGACGTTGAGCTGCAGCTGTCCGGCCTCGGCTGCCATCGAGATCGTCTGATCGCTGCCGATGACGCGGAAGCAGACCATGTTGACGACTTCCGGAATCACCGGGTTGACCTTGCCCGGCATGATCGACGAGCCAGGCTGCTTCGGCGGCAGGCACCTTCGACAGTTTGATCGCGAGGCTCTTCATACAAGACGAGTAGAGGACGAACGCCTGCGTGTCCTGCGTCGCCTCGATCAGATCAGCGGCGAGATAGAGCGGCAGGCCGGAGACGGTCGCGATCTGTGCGGTACAGAGTGGCCCATCAGCTCGAGCGCCCGGTTGGCGATCACCTCGTTGGCGTTCATGTTCGTCGAAGTGCCGGCGCCGCCCTGGAAGACGTCGAGCCGGAACTGGTCGTGAAGGGCGCCGCCGATGATCTCCTCGCAGGCGGCTTCGATCGCCGTCAGGACCGCCTCTCCGAAGACGCCACACGCGAAGTTGGCGCGCGCGGCGCCGAGCTTCACCATCGCCAGCGCGCGAATCAGATCGGGATAGAGGCACAGCTCGACGCCCGAGATGTGGAAGTTCTCGAGGCCTCGCGCGGTCTGGACGCCGTAATACGCGTCGATCGGCACCTGCTTCTCGCCGAGCAGGTCGTGCTCGATGCGGACTGAACGCTTGGACATGACGACTCCTCACGAAAACGCCGGGCGCGCGTCGCCGTCGAGCGCGCTTACGCGTTGAATCGCGCCCGCCGGAGGATTCCGGACGGAAGGTGCGGCGGCGCCGGCGAGACCTGGACGTACTTGACGCTCTGGATCGGAATGACCACGAGATCGCCGTCGACTTCGAGCACCAGCCGTTCGGCTTCGATGGCCTTCCTCACCGTGTTCACGATGGCCGCCTGCTCCGCTCCCGACTGGCGCGGATACACGAAAGACGCCTTGGTCCCATCCAGGAAGAACACGGTCAGGCTGACGGGTTCAGTCATCAAACGGGCCTCGCGCGAGCCGTTCATCGGACCAGCCGCTGCTTCTTCATTTCCTTCACGGCTTCGCTGACGAGATCCTTGACGAACGTCTGCAGGTCTGCTGGATTGGTCGTCGTGCTGGCACCGGCCCACAACAGTTTGTCGAGAGCCACGCTGTAGACGAGCGTTTCAACGACGACGATCCGATCCGTGCGCGAGCTGCCGGGGCTGTACACGCCGCTCCAGCCGTATCCGTAGTAGCCCCACAGCGTCGTGTACGACGTCGTCGTCCAGACGCTCGGCGAGTAGATGACCTGCTTGTCGGCGCTCACCGGACGCAGCGCGACCACGCCTTCGACGGCGGCGCGTTCGAACCAGGGCCGTGCCCGGTCGGCGCTCGTCAGCTCTTCGCTCGGCGCCATCCGATAGGTCGCGACGCCGTGTACGCCACGCGCCGCGAGCTCGCGTACGAGCTGTTCTTCGCCAGACACGCGGAGGCTCTGGTCGGAGCTCATCACGAGCGCGGCGACCTTCTTTCCGGCGAAGCTGACGCCGGCCGCGTCCGGCGCCAGCCACGTGGACGTGAACTCCGGTCGGGCGGCAGCAATCGCCAGCGGCAGCGCGAGAACCGCGGCCGTCGCGCCCCGCCGGCGAATCATGGACGAACCGTGACCGCGGCGGTCAGCTGAAACTGCAGGCGTGTTTCGGCGGCCAGCTTCAGATGCTCGGTGCCCTGACTGGCGACAATCGCGCCGGTCGCGCCCCCGGCGAGCGCGCCGATCGCCGCGCCGGTGCCGCCGCCGGCGATCCCGCCGACGATGGCCCCGAGTCCGGCGCCGCCGGCAACCTTGCGCGTGGTTTTCTTTCCCTCTCCCGACCCCTTGGTCTCGACGTACGCGGTGACGATGTCGTACTTCTGACCACCGAACGACAACGTGCTCGCTTTCAGCGTGATGTTGTCGGAGCCCTTCATCTTTCCGGCCTGCTCGACCTTGACCGCCTGCAGCACGACGATCGCACTGCGGGGAATGACGACGTGCCCGTTGAGCATGACCGGATCGTCGAGCACCGACTTGAAGGTTGCGCCGGTCTGGGTCGAGTCGACGTCGATCGCCTGCGTCAGCCTGACGTTGAGCACGGTGTTGGCCGGCACCGTGATCGGCTTCGGCGCTGTCGCCGGATCGGGCGCCGCCGGCGGCGCCTGCGTCCGCTTCGTGAACTCGAGGCCGGCCACGTCCTCGATCGGGAACTCGGCGACCTTGCCGTTCGCGAGCAGCACCCGGACAACCTTCACGTCGCCGCTCAGGAAGTTGCCGTCGATCGTCTGGCCGGTGCGCAGCTTGACGCGATCGGCCGACAGCGCGACGCCGGTGATGGCCATCGCCGTGCTGACGCCCGCGAGCAGCGCCTTGTAGCTTCTCATCGTCGTTCCCTCGTGGACGTGCGTTACTCGATGACCGGCAGCGCCGAGGCGATCTGCAGATCGATCAGCATCAGCAGCTGGTTCTCGATCTGCAGGAAGCGCGCGGCCTGTTTCGCCGACAGCGCCGCCTTGACGCGGTCGTAGTATTTGAGCTTGAGCGCCTGACGGCGGGCTTCGAGATCGAGCGCGCCGCGCGCGATACGGTCGGCGCTCGCGTCGCTCATCGCCGCATAGTTCGCTGCGTAATCGGCGATCACCTTCACGCGATCGTCGTTGATCTTCGACAGCTCGACGTCGTACTCGCGGTAGATCGGCCAGAAGGCGCTGTCCTCGGCCTCGGTGAAGTCCATCAGCTCGGTCAGGATGGCAACCTTCTGCGACCGGACGTCGGAGCGCAGCAGCTCGACGTACGCGCGCAGGTTGACGTCGCGTGGATCGGCGGCTTGCGGGGTCTGCGCCGCGGTGGCCGCCACGAGCGCCGCGAACGACGCGAGCACGACCAAGAGCCCCGCTGCCAGTGACGTGAACCGGGTCATCCTGTGCTCCTTTCCGACGTCACGTGATCGACAGCCCGCGTCACCGGCGTCTGCCACCGCCGGCCGGCATGCCGCCTCCCGAGCGCGTGCCTCCGCTCGGACGGTAGCTGCCGGCGTTGGCGTTGCGTGCGCCGCTGTTGACGCTGCTGGCGTCACGCGTCCGCTGCGCGCCTTCGGATCGCGCGGCCGAATCGCTATTGAGTTGACCGACCGTCGGGCTGGCGGCCGCGCTGTCGCGTGCCTGCGTCGCGCGCTGCTGTGCCTGCTCGCGCTGCTGCGGTGTCGGCTGCTGTACCGAATTCCAGCCGCCGCCGCTGTCGTACTTCTGCCAGCTGCCGCCCTGGTTGCGATAGACGTTGCCGTCGCGGCCGGCGTAGACGTCGCCGCTCCCGGTTCGGGCGACGCCCGAGTTGTTGCCGGCGCCGGCTCCATTGCGGGTGACCGCGGTACCGCCGCCGCTCGTCTGCGTTCGTCGCGTCGTCGCGCCGGTGGCGTTGTTCGTGACGCGCGACGTCGTCGCCCATTGATTGCCGCGCTGGACGCCGGTCTGGCCCCAGCTGCCGTAGACGCTCGAACCCTGACGCGTGGCGCCGTAGGCGCCGGTGCGCGGGTTGTACGCCTGCCCGGCCCCGCGCGCGCCGTACGGGCCGTAGGCCGCCGCGCCGCGCGCGTAGGTGCCCGTTCTCGGGTTGTAGCGCGCGCCGATCCCGGCGCCGCCGTACGGACCGTAGGCGACCGCGCCGCGGCTGTACGCTCCGGTCCAGGGGTTGTACGACGCGTGATAGCCGTAGCTCGGGTAGTACGGATAGTACGCAGGATAGAAACCGCCGTAGCCCACGTAGGGCGGGTAGTAGTAGCCGGTACCCCACACCACGCAGCCCCACGCCACCATCATTCCGGTGTACGCCGCCGCCGTCGCGTAGACGGCCGCGTCGCTGTTGTCCTCGACGATGGTGACCTGCGTGACGTTGTACGACGGCGAGCTCGGTGGGATCTCGTAGATCTGCTGCGGCACGACGCCCGTGACTTCCCACGGGCCGCCGGGCGCCTTGGCCATGAACCAGACGCCCTGGAAGCACATGTAATAAAGATCGCCGACCTTGATGATGTCCTTGTCGGTGTTGGTCGCGCGGGCGACCGTGGTGCGCTCGATCGGCTGGAATTGCGCCTCGCCCTGATAGGCCACGTCGGGCGCCTTCACCTGCTTCTTGTCGACGCGCGCGGTTTCCGGAATCTGCGCGAGCAGGACCGCTTCGTTCGCCTGCTCGGTGCCGGGCACCGAGGCGAGGACACGCGAGCGCGGATGCGCGACCGGAATCTTCTTGAAGTCGTCGGGCAGCGACGGCGTGGCGAACGTCCATGGACCGCTGAAGTCGGGCGCCGAGAACCATCGGCCGGAGACGAGAAAGTAGAGCGGTCCGCCCTTGCCAAGGCGGAAGACGTCGCTCTCGCTGTTGCTCACCCAGAGCAGCTTGGTGCCGGTCACGACCAGATAGCTCGGCGCGCCGGTCACCAGGATCAACTCGGCCGGCCTGGTGCTCACGAACACCTTCGGCACGCTCGACGGCACACCGGGCACGGCCGCCTTTACGTCTTTCCAGTTGTCATCCGGCGGCAGCTTCGAGAAGCTGGCGGGCAGCGTGCCGGCCGCCTTCCACGGGCCGGCGATCGTTGTCGCCTGCAGCCAGCTGTGATCGTGGCGGAGGTACAGCGTGCCGGTCGGCGCGTGCTGAAAGAGATCCCAGTTCGTATTGACCGCGAACTTGAGATCGTTGTCCTTGATCGGGCTCCAGATCGGATCGCCGTCGAGATTGACGAGCAGAGCGGAGGTCGCGCTGTGGAAGATCGCCGGGGGATCGGCCTTCAGCCCGTCGACGTTCTTCGGGACGATCCGGCTCTTGTCCACGTAGGCCAGCACCCGGTCGAGCGCGATCACGCGCTGGTCGCGCGGTACGTTCGCGGTGATCTCGTCGGCGATGGACCGCGCCTGCTCGGCCGGGAGCGTCGTGAACGTCGGCTTGGTGATGCGGAAGTCCGAGAAGCTCACCAGCCGCTCAGCTACCGCGACGCTGGTGTCGGCTTCGAGTGTGATCGTGCCGAGCGACGCCTTCGGCGCGCCCTTCGCCGTGTAGGACACGGCGACGAGCAGCACGGCGTGCTTCTGGTCCGTCCAGCTCACGACCTGTGGCTGATAAAGGATGAAGAGCGACCCGCCCGGCGTGTTGAAGACTCGGGGCCAGCCGCCGTCGAGATCTTTCGGTCTGGCCGCGGCGGGCCCGCCCGGCGCCTTCGCGAGCGCCTCTCCCTGCGGCTGGCCGGCGTGCGCCGCGGTGCTCGTCGCCGCGAGCGGCGATATCAGGAGACTGCAGGCCGTCGCCACGGCGATGTGCGTGCGCGCCGCGCGGATCGTCGAATGGCCTCCCGCGCGGTGCGCGCCTGACCGTCTGCGTGCGTCAATGCTCACGGCTGCAGATGTCCTCGACGTACTCGAGACCGCGGCTGCCGCCGGGGAGCAGGAACTCCACGACCGGCGGTTCGGTCGCGTTCTCGACGAGCGCCACGAGACTCCTGAACCGATCGGTTTGGAATTGCTGCTGCAGCGCGTCCTCGGATAGCCATTCTTCGGTGTAGCGGATCTTTCCCTTGTCGGCGACATCCGCCGACACCGAGCACGCGATGCACCCGGCTTCAGATCGCGTCGACGCCATCAAAGAGTGGAGGGCCTCGGTCATCGACCGA
>QHWK01000497.1 GCA_003223775.1 Acidobacteriota bacterium | reverse complement strand
CGCGAATTGCGCAACGTGATCGAGCGGCTGATGATCATGGTGCCGGGCGACGCGATCTCGGCCTCCGATCTGAGCTTCCTCGATCCGGGCGCGCTCACCGCGCCCGCCGTCGAGACGACGGGCGAGCGGCTCACGCTGCACGAAGCGCGCGACAACTTCGAGCGCGATCTGATCCTGCGGACGCTCGCCGAGCAGCAGGGCAACATGTCGCGGACGGCCGAGGTGCTCGGCGTCGAGCGCAGCAACCTGTACCGCAAGATGAAAGCGTTCGGCATCGCGCCGTCGCGGCGCGCGGAAGAAGAGAGCGAGGCGGTCTAGCCTCGGAGCTTGTTCTCGAGCACCTGGTCCGGTTTGAACCCTTCGATCTGCAGGTAGTACTCCGCCGCCGCGTGCAGCGCTGCCGCCGGCACGAGGCCCACGATCTCGCTCTCCAGCACTTGAAGCCCGCGGCCTTGACGAACCGGAAGCCGCCGCTGCTGTGGCGGATGCCGGCGGCGATCTTCTTGGCGACGTCGAGGCGATCGGTCGCGAGGTTGATGTTGTACGCGATGAGCGGCATCCGCGCGCCGACGACGGTCGCGCCGGCGCGCTCGTGCGGCGCGGCCGGGCCGAAATCGGGCGTCCAGCCCGGCGTGGCCATCTTGGCCGCGAGGCCTTCGAACTCGCCGCGGCGGATGTCCTCGAGGTTCTTGCGCGACGGATTGGTCGACGCTTCCTCGTAGAGATAGACGGGAATCCGAAAGCGCTCGGCGACCGCGGCGCCGACTTCGTTCGCGAGCGCCACGCACTCGGCCATCGTCGCGCCCTCGATCGGGACGAACGGCACCACGTCGACGGCGCCGAGGCGCGGATGCTCACCGCGGTGCGTGCGCAGATCGATCGCGGGAACGGCGCGCTCGAAGACGGCGAGGGCCGCCTGCTTGACGCCCTCGCGATCGCCGGCGAAGGTGAACACCGATCGGTTGTGCGACGCGTCGGACGAAAAGTCGAGCAGCCGGACGCCGGGCACCGCGCCAATCGCGTCGGCGATCGCATCGACGACGTCGGCGCGCCGTCCTTCGCTGACGTTGGGGATGCATTCGATCAGCATGGAAAGCGGTCGATTCTATCGCGCGCCGCTGTACTTCCGCCAACCAAGCTGTTATAATCGGCCGCGGTCACGGGACCGCTTATGTCCGATCCGCTCCGCACAGACGGCACTCGCGCGCGAGACGGCGCGCCGTCGCCGGATCGCGACGCGAAGATCGAGCAGCTGCTCCTCGTCGGCCTCGATCACTACTTCGCTGCGCGCTACGACCTCGCGATCAACGTCTGGACACGCGCGCTGTTCCTCGATCGCAGCCATCCGCGCGCCCGCGCCTACATCGAACGCGCGCGCAGCGCGCTCGCCGAGCGTCAGCGCGAATCGGAAGAGCTGCTGCAGAAGGGGGTCGCCGCGTTCAACCGCGGCGACGGCGACGAGGCGCGGCGTCTGCTGCAGGCGGCCATCGATGCCGGCGCGCCGCCCGACGAAGCGCTGGCGGTCCTCGATCGTCTGAATCGTCTCCAGGCGGCTGCGCCGCCGGCCGCGGCCGCGCCGAACAGCCGCAGCCAACCTTCACGCGCGCCGCTCGAGCCGGCGGGGCGCCGCGCGTCGTCGCCGCGCGCGGCCGCGCTCGTCCTGTCGGCCATCGCCGTGCTCGCGCTCGGCGGCGCCGCCGCCTGGACCACTCGCGTCGACTGGCGCGCGCTCGGCTCGCTCGCGTTGAGCGCTGCGCGCGCCGATGCGCCGACGACGCGATCGGCCGCGCCGGTCGCGCGCGAGACGCCGCTGCCGCTGCCGCGCCGCGACGAGGAATCGATCGCGCGCGCGAGAAGCCTCGCCGCGAGCGGCCATTTGCACGAGGCGCTTTCGTCGCTCGACGCCGTCCGTCCGACCGATCCGCAGAAAGCCGAGGCCGACCGCCTGCGCGCCGACATCCAGCGCCAGCTGCTCGCGCTGACGCCGCCGCCCGGCGCCGCGCCGGCCGGCCGCGACACAGGAGATCGCCGCAATCCATGAAGTGCCCGAAGTGCGGGTACCTGGGATTCGAGGACGTCGATCGCTGCCGCAACTGTGGGTACGATTTCTCGCTGACTGCCGATCCGCCACTCCAGGATCTGCCCATTCGCCGCGGCAACCCGACGCCTCATCCCCTCGACGACCTGTCGCTCGTCGACGCCGCGGCCGCGCCCGCGCCGCCGCGCATGACCGACGTGCCGGCGGAAATGGATCGCGTGTTCGGCGCGCCGGACGCGCCGGAGGCGGCGCTGCCACTGGTCCGCGCGCGAGGCGCGCGCGGCGACCTGCCGCTCTTCCGTCGTTCGATTCCCGACGACGAGCCGCTCATCACGAGGCCGTCGCCGCCGCGCGCGCCGCTGGCCGTACGCCGATCGACGCCGGAAGTGCCGCGCGTGCGCGCGGAGCCTCCGCGGCTCGCGCCGCTCGACTTCGCGCCCGAGCCCGACGCGGATCCCGTCGCAGTACAGCCGACGCAGGCGAACGATGACGCGGCGGCCGCCGGCGCGGCCGATGCCGGCGTCGCCGCGCGAGTGTTCGCCGTGCTGATCGATCTCGTGATTCTCGCCGCGATCGACGCCGCCGTCGTGTACTTCACGATGCAGATCTGCGGCCTCACCTTCGCCGACGTCGGCATCCTGCCGAAGGGTCCGCTGATCGGATTCCTGCTCGTGCAGAACGGCGGGTATCTCGTGACGTTCACCGCGGGCGGCCAGACGCTCGGCAAGATGGCGGCGGGCATCCGCGTCGTGTCGACCGAGTCGGCCGGCACGCTCGATCTCGGCCGCGCGCTCCTGCGCACCGCGCTGTGGGTGCTGCTCGCCGCCCCCGCAGGTCTCGGCTTCATCTCCGCGATTTTCAGCCGCGATCATCGCGGCCTGCACGATCGATTCGCGGGAACGCGCGTCGTGCGGGCGTCTCTATAGAGGATTGGGGATTGGGGTTGGGGACCCGAATCCCGAATCCCTGCCCGCCCTCACCATGTCAGAGCCAATCCCCAATCGCGAGTCCCCAATCCCCAATTCCCAGTCCCCAATCACCGTTCTTGCGCTCGCGGTCGCGACGGTCGGCGGAATCGGCTACGCACCGGTCGCGCCGGGCACTTTCGGATCCATTGCAGGCCTGGCGGTCTGGTGGCTGCTGCCGGCATGGGCCGTCGTGCATGCGATCGCGATTGCGATACTCTTCGTCGTCGGCAGCTGGGCCGGCAACGTCGCCGAAACGCACTTCCAGAAAATCGACCCCGGCCAGGTCATCATCGACGAAGTGATGGGCATGCTGATCACGCTCTTCCTGAATCCGGTCGGCTGGGCGGGCGCGCTGCTCGCGTTCTTCCTCTTCCGTCTGTTCGACGTCATCAAGCCGTACCCCTCGAATCGGTTCGAGGCGCTGCCCGGCGGCATCGGCGTGATGGCCGACGACGGCATGGCCGCCGTGTACGCGAACCTCGCGCTGCGGGCGTGCCTCTGGACGTCGGCACATTTCTTCAGGCCGCTGTGAAGGCCTGCATTCTCGCCGTCGGCAGCGAGATGCTGACGCCGTTCCGCGTCGACACGAACTCGCTCTACGTCACCGAACGGCTGAACGCGATCGGCGGCGACGTGCGGCTCAAAGCGATCGTCGGCGACGACGTCGGCGAGCTGGCGGCTGTCGTCGAGAGCGCGCTCGGCTGGGCCGATCTGATCGTCATCACCGGCGGCCTCGGCCCGACCGAAGACGACGTGACGCGCGACGCCGTCGCGCGCGCGCTGAGCCTGCCGCTCGCCCTCGACGAGTCGATCGTCGAGCGCCTCCGCGATCGCTTCGCGCGCCGCGGGATGACGATGCCCGACATCAATCGCCGGCAGGCGATGGTGCCGAGCGGCGCCGTCGTGCTGCCGAACCCCAACGGGACGGCGCCCGGCTTGTGGATCGAGCGGGGGAGGACGGCCATCGCGCTGCTGCCGGGGCCGCCGCGCGAGATGAAGCCGATGCTCGAGACGCTCGTGGCCGAACGGCTCGCGCCCAACGCCGGCGGCCGCGGGCTGTTCCGCCGCGTGCTGAAGATCACCGGCCGCGCGGAATCGGACGTCGACGCGCAGGCGCAGCCGGTGTACGGAAAATGGACGAGCGGGCCCGTGCCGATCAGCACGACGATTCTCGCCGTACTGGGCCAGATCGAGCTGCACCTCACCGCCGATGCGGCGAGCGAGCGCGAGGCCGGCGCCGCGCTCGATGCCGCGGCCGCCGAGCTACGGGCGGTCCTCGGGCCGTCGGTCTACAGCAGCGACGGGCGCAACCTCGAGGCCGTCGTCGGCGATCTGCTGCGCGAGCGCGGGCTGACGATCGCGGTCGCCGAGTCGTGCACGGGCGGCCTGCTCGCGTCGCGTCTGACCGACGTCCCCGGCAGCTCGGACTACGTCGAGCGCGGCGTGGTCTGCTACAGCAACCGATCGAAGACCGAGCTCGTCGGCGTGCCGGAGGAGCTGATTCGCGAGCACGGCGCGGTGAGCGAGCCGGTAGCGCGCGCGATGGCGGATGGGGTTCGCGAGCGCGCGGGGACGAGCATCGGCATCGGCGTGACCGGCATCGCCGGCCCCGGCGGCGGCACGCCGCAGAAGCCGGTCGGCACCGTCGCGATCGCGGTCGTCGCCGACGACGAAGCGCGCGTGCGAACGTTTCAATTCATCGGCGGCCGCGAGATGGTGAAGTTCCAGGCGGCGCAGTCGGCGCTGAACATGACGCGGCTGGTGGTGATGAAAGCGCCCGCCGCGCGGGAATGGGCCGAGAGAAGGTAACCATTCTTCATTGCACGATGCGGCTATTCATCGCTGCCGACCTACCAGACGCTGTGCGCGAGGCCATCGCGCGAGAGCAAAAGGGAATGGCGGCGGCGATTGGCCGCTCCGGGTCTTCGCTCCGATGGGTGAAGCCGGAGCACGCCCATCTCACGCTCGTGTTCATCGGCAACGTCGAGGACGCTCGCGTGCCGGCCGTCGTCGACGCGGTGGGCCGCGAGATCGATGCGGCGCCGTTCGACGTCGTGTTCCAGGGCCCAGGCGTGTTTCCGCCGCGCGGCGCGCCGCGCGTGTTGTGGATCGGCGTCGACGCGGGCGCGCGCGAATTGATTGCGCTGCAGCAGACGCTCGCGTCGCGCGTGACGGCGCTCGGCCTGGCGCTCGAGGATCGCGCGTTCCATCCGCACCTGACGCTGGCGCGCTGGCGGGAGTCGCGGCCGGCCGACCGCGCCCGTGCGCTCGACGCGGCGCCGCGCGGCATCGTCGCGCGCGCGCGCGTCGACGGGGCGACGCTCTATCAGAGCCGCCTCTCGCCGTCGGGTCCGAGCTACACCGCGCTCGCGCGTGCTACTCTCACGGGACACCTGTAGAGCGAGGCTTTCAGCCTCGCCGGACGGCGATTCTGAAAAGGGTCGCCTTGCTTCTGAATCGACATGGCCATCGCGATTGGTGCCGCGTACTTGATCGGATCGATTCCGTTCGCCCTGATTCTCGCGCGGCGGTACGGCGCCGCTGATCTGCGCCTGGTCGGCAGCGGCAACCTCGGCGCCGCGAACGTGATGCGCGCGTCGGGCGCGGCCGCCGGCGTCATCGTCGCGCTGCTGGACATGGCCAAGGGCGCGGCGAGCGTCTGGATCGCCGCGCAGATCGAGCCGGGACCGGTCGTGCCGGCCGCCGCGGGCCTCGCGGCGATCGTCGGCCACGTCTATCCCGTCTGGCTGCAGTTCCGCGGCGGCAAAGGCGTGGCCACGGCGTGCGGCGTCTTCTCGATGCTCACGCCGCTCGCGCTGCCGCCGGCGCTCGCGATCTTCACCGTTGCCGTCTGGCTGACGAAGTACATCTCGCTTGGATCGGTCCTCGCGTCGGTTGCGCTGCCGCCGCTCGCCTACGCGCTCG
>QHWK01000496.1 GCA_003223775.1 Acidobacteriota bacterium | reverse complement strand
GCAGGTGCTCACCGCGCTCGGCAAGCAGGGCGATTACAAAGCCAATGTGCTCAAGTGAACATCCCCCGCAACGATGTCAGCGTGACGGTCGCGAACGTCAAGACGCCGACGCCGTTCGGCTTTGGCGGCTGGGTCGCGATGACGAAAGGCACCGGCGGCATGGACGTGATGATGGGCGATCTCGTGCTGACGCAGGACGAGGTGAATCCGGTGATGTCCGCGCTGCTCGACAACGGCATCGACGTCACCGCGCTGCACAATCATTTCCTGTGGGATGAGCCGCGGATGTACTACATGCACGTGCATGCGCACGGCAAACCCGCGGATCTCGCACGCAAAGTGAAGCCGGCGCTCGATCTGATTGGCAAGGGCGCGGGCCGGCCGGCTGCCGCCCCAGCCGCGGCGGCGGCCGCTCCCGGTACGACGATCGATACGGCGAAGCTCGCGCAGATCGTCGGCACGCAGGGCGAGCAGACCGGCGCCGTCTACAAGATCACGATCGGCCGCGACGATCTGAAGCTGACGGAAATGGGCGCGCCGATCAACGCGCGCATGGGCCTCAATACGTGGGCGGCGTTCGTCGGGACGAACGACAATGCGGCGGTCGCCGGCGATGTGGCGATGCTGGCGAGTGAAGTGCAGCCGGTGCTCAAGGCGCTTCGCAAGAACGGGCTGGATGTCGTGGCGATCCACCATCACATGACGGGCACGCAGCCGACGATCTACTTCCTGCACTACTGGGGCACCGGGCCGGCGGAGAAGCTGGCCAGCGGCTTCAAGGCCGCGGTCAGCGAAACGGCGAGGGCGAAGGCGCCTGCGGCGACCAAGCAGTAGCCGTTGAAGAAGGGCACATCCATGCGATGGATTACTCGGGTACCGGAGAGTGAATTGCTCGCCGGCGAAGCGCGAAGACGCGACCCCGTTCGATGCGACGCGATTCGCGGAAGTGACGCTGAATCATGGCGGCGACCGCTGCACCTTCGAGGCGATTCTCGAAGACTTCCACCTGTCCGATCCCGCATGGCAACGAGTAGGGCACATCGTCCGTGCGGCCGATGTCACGGGGCAGGAATCGATCGCCTTCTTCGGCAATTTCCACTGGACGACGCGTTGTATGCGTACGCGCAGCAACATGCGAAATGATGGCGGCTTTGCAGGAGAATCTCGATGCGTCAGCGCTCAGGGGGTCGTCATCTCTGGTGGATCGGGCTCGCCTGTCTCGGCTGCGTCCTTCACCACGCTGATGCAGCGGCCCAGGGTCCGAGTGGCGGTCCGCTGACGCTGAACGACGCCATTCAGCTGGCGCTCAAGAACTATCCGGCCATCAAGGAAAGCCGTGCCCGCGCGCAAGCGGCGGAAGACGGCGTCGGTGTGGCGCGCACGGCCTATCTTCCGCGCCTCGACATGATGTGGCAGGAAAACCGCGCGACGACGAATAACGTGTTCGGGTTGCTGTTTCCGCAGTCCACACTCTTTTCGATGACCGGACCGGTGCTGGGCACGCGATCCCTCGGCGACAGCGTGTGGGGCAGCGCCGGCGCGGTGCTGTTGTCGTGGGAGGCGGTCGATTTCGGGCAACGAAAAGCGGGCGTGGACGTCGCGCGCGCGCAAACCTCGCTCGCGAAGAATCAATCAGCGCTCACCGAACTCGACGTCGCGTCTGCCGCCGCCGATGCGTTCCTGACCGTGCTCGCCGCGGACGAATCCGTTCGTGCGGCTCGCGCGAACGTCGATCGGCTCCAGGTCTTCTCGAACAATGTCCGCACGCTGGTGCAGAACCAGCTCCGGCCCGGCGCCGATCAGTCGCGTGCCGAGGCGGAGCTCGCGGTCGCGAACAATCAACTGAGTCAGGCCGTCCAGATCGCTGAGGTCGCGCGCGCATCGCTCGCCGATGCGGTGGGAGCGGCGGGCGCATCGTTCGAGCTCACCGCTGGTGCCCTGACCGCGGTTCCGGAGTTCACGATCGAGCCGGCCGACCTGACAACGCATCCTGCCGCACGGGCGGGGCAGGCCGCCATCGACGTTGTGCGTGCGCGCGAGCGGACGCTGGATCGAGCTTATTATCCGCACATCACGCTGCAGTCCACCTTCGCGGCACGCGGGAGCGGCGCGGAGACTCCCGGTGTGCCGTCGTTCGGGAACGGCCTGTGGGTGCAGGTCCCGAACTGGGCGGTGGGTGCATCGGTCACCTTCCCTGCGTTGGACCTGTTCTCGATCAACGCGCGTAAGCGCGTCGAGGCCCAGAACGAAGTGGCCGAGAGCGCGCACTACGACCGGACCATTCAGGCGCTGACGACCCAGGACGTGAAGGCGCGCGCGCTCATGAAGGCGGCGACGGAGATCGCGAGAAATACGCCGGCCGAACGCCAGGCCGCCACCGCCGGCGAGAATCAGGCGCGCGCGCGGTATCAGAACGGCCTCGCCACCGTCGTCGAAGTCGCCGAAGCGCAGCGACTGCTCGCCCAGGCGGAAGCCGACGATGCGGTCGCGCGGCTCGGCGTGTGGCGTGCGTTGCTGGCGACGGCGCAGGCGCACGGCGATTTGGCGCCGTTCCTCGACAGGATCAAACCGTGATCGGCCGACGAGCACGTCGTGTCCGGCTTCAGCCGGACCTCGGGGGAGACATCTCATGTGGTTAGTGTTCATGGCCATGCGTCGGCCGGTCACGATTCTCGTCGCCGTGATCGCGGTGGTATTGACGTCGTTCATGGCCATTCGGCAGATGAAGGTCGACATCTTTCCACAGCTGGGTGCGCCCGCGATTTACGTGGCGCAGCCGTACGGCGGCATGGATCCGTCGCAGATGGAAGGGTACCTGACCTATTACTACGAGTACCATTTCCTCTACATCACCGGGATCGAGCACGTCGAATCCAAGAACATCCAGGGCATCTCGCTGATGAAACTGGTGTTTCATCCCGAGACCGACATGAGCCAGGCGATGGGGGAAGTCGTCGGGTATGTCAATCGTGCCCGCGCGTTCATGCCGCCGGGAGCGGTTCCGCCCTTCATCATGCGGTTCGATGCCGGCAGTGTGCCGGTCGCGCAGCTCGTCTTCTCGAGCACGACGCGCAGCGTGCCGGAGATGCAGGACATCGCGCTCAACCGCGTGCGACCGATCTTTGCGACACTGCCCGGCGTATCGGCGCCGCCGCCGTTCGGCGGCAGCCAGCGCACGATCGTGGTGCGCGTCGATCCCGAGAAGCTCAGACAATATCGGCTGTCGCCCGACGAAGTCGTCTCTGCGCTGAATCGCGCGACGATCGTGCTCCCGTCGGGGAACGTACGAACGGGCGACCTGATTCGGATCGCGTCGACCAACGCCACGCTCGGCGGCAACATTCAGGAATTGCTCGATGCGCCGCTTCGCATTGGCACCGGTCCGACGGTCTATCTGCGCGACGTCGGCTCTATCACCGACACCGCGGACATCGTCGTCGGCTACGCGCACGTCGACGACAAGCGGACCGTGTACATCCCCGTCACGAAGCGCGCGGATGCGTCCACGTTGGACGTGATCCGGAACGTGCGGCAGGCGTTGCCCGCGATGCGGAACGTGGCGCCTGAAGACGTCAAGATCGATCTCGTGTTCGATCAGTCCCGCTACGTGGTCGGCGCCCTGAAGGGTCTGATCATCGAGGCGCTGATCGGCGCGTTGCTGACGGGTCTGATGGTGTTGATTTTCCTCCGCGACTTCCGCAGCTCGCTGATCGTCGTCATCACGATCCCGTTCTCGATTCTCTCCGCCGTGATCTGCCTGTGGGTGTTCGGCCAGACGATCAACATCATGACGCTCGGTGGGCTGGCGCTCGCCGTGGGGGTGCTGGTCGACGAAGCGACGGTGGAGATCGAAAACATCCATACCCATCTCGGTAGCGGCATGGCGAAGGCACGTGCCGTGATCGAGGCCTGCCAGAAAACGATCACGCCGCGGCTGCTCTCGATGTTGTGCGTGCTGGCCGTGTTCATTCCATCGCTGTTCATGGTCGGTGTGGGCCGCCAGCTGTTCGTCCCTCTTTCTCTCGCTGTCGGCTTCGCGATGATTTCCTCATACGTGATCTCCAGCACGCTGGTGCCGGTGCTGGCCACCTGGATGTTACGTGCCGGACATCAGGAGGAACCGGCTTTTCACGAGCGGCTCCGATCGTCGTATCGCAACCGACTCGAATCAGTCCTCAGCTTGCGCTGGCTGGTGATCGCCGTCTACGTGGTCGCGACCGTCGCGTTCATTGCACTCGTTCTCCCGCGCATCGGGACGGAAGTGTTTCCCGCCGTCGAAACGAAGCAGCTGCAGCTCCGCCTGCGCGCGCCGACCGGAACACGGCTGGAGCGCACCGAGTTGATCGAGATGAAGGCGATGGACGTCATCAAGAGTCTCGTCGGACCGAACAACGTCGAGATCACCACCGGGTTCATTGGCGTGCAGACGCCGAATTATCCGATCAACACGATCTACCTGTTCGCCAGCGGTCAGCACGAAGCGGTCATCGGCGTCTCATTGAAGGCGGACGCGCCGGCCGTCACCGAAGCGCTGAAAGAGCAGTTGCGCGGCGACTTGAAGAAGGCGTTGCCTGACGTCGCCGTGTCGTTTGAAGCGGCCGACATCATCAGCCAGGTCATGAGCTTCGGCTCGCCGACGCCGATCGAAGTCGCGGTGCAGGGGCCCGCACTCCCGGCGACGCGGGCCTTTGCCGAGAAAATCAGGGCGGAGCTCGTCAAAATTCCCGCGCTGCGAGACCTGCAGTACGCGCAGCCGCTCGACTATCCGTCCTTGCAGATTCAGATCAATCGCGATCGCGCCGGTCAATTCGGCGTCACGGCTGCCGACGTTGGCCGGTCCTTGGCGACCGCAACATCCTCGAGCCGCTACACCGATCTGAACTTCTGGCGGGATCCGGGAAGCGGCAACGGCTTCCAGATTCAGGTCGAGATTCCGCAGGCGAAGATGGCGTCGATCGAGGACGTCGCCGATCTGCCGGTGATGGCGCGTAATGCCGGTGGCACGGGCCGGCCGCTGGTCTCCGATGTGGCCACCGTCGACTACGGCACCACGCCAGGTGAGGTCGACCGCTATAACATGTCCGTCAGGCGATCGCGCGCGCGGGCTCACCCCCTCGCGGCATCAGTGTCAACAACCGCGGGCAGGTACCGGCGTTCGAGGAAACGCTCGCCGGGTTGCGAGGCGGCCTGCTGCTCTCGGTCCTGGTGATCTTTCTCTTACTCGCCGCCAACTTCCAATCCTTCCGATTGGCGATCGCCGTCATCTCACCGGTGCCGGCCGTGATTTGCGGCGTGCTGGTGATGCTGCTCCTGACCGGGACGACGCTGAATGTGCAGTCGTTCATGGGCGCGATCATGGCGATCGGCATTTCAGTGGCGAACGCGATTCTGCTCGTCACGTTTGCGGAAAACGCACGGCGGGATGGCGCGTCGGTGCACGACGCCGCCGTCGAAGGCGGGCGTGGCCGCCTGCGCGCCATCCTGATGACCGCGACGGCGATGATTGCCGGCATGATCCCGCTCGCGTTGGGCACGGGCGAGCGAGCCCAGACCGCGCCGCTCGGCCGTGCCGTCATCGGCGGTCTGTTGCTGGCGACGGTGGCGACGCTGATCGTCCTTCCGGCGGTGTACACCCTCGTGCAGGCGCGAGTCCGCACGCTTTCTCCGACCTTGGATCCCGACGACCCGACGAGCGCACACTATGACAAACGCGGTTAGACACGGATTCTCCATCGTCTCGAGCCTGGCGGTGCTCGCCGCAAGAGCCGCGGCGCAGACGCCAGCGCCGGCACCCGCGCCGGGTTCGGTCGAGGTCGTCCGCGTCGTCTCCAAGGCCGTCGAGCGGCAAGTGAAGCTGCCGGGCGAGTTCCAGCCGTACCTCGCCGTTCCGATTTACGCCAAGCTCCCTGGGTTCGTGAAGCGCGTGGCCGTCGATCGAGGCAGCACGGTCAAGCAAGGCCAAGTGCT
>QHWK01000495.1 GCA_003223775.1 Acidobacteriota bacterium | reverse complement strand
AGGGCGCCGACGGCGCGCCTGCCGGCGAACTGCACCCGAGTGCCGTAAAGATGACCGCGAATGCCGAGCCGGCGCTGGCGATTTTCCACAACGCGGTGTCTAGCTTCATAGCAGCCTCACGACCGGGCCGGTTGTGCAGAGCGCATGCCGTAAAGGAACCGTTGGTGGCAGCTCGACCGCGGCCTCTCTATAATCGAATGGTGCGCGTGTTGAAATACGTCGTCGCCGCGGCCACAGTCGCACCAATCGTCGTGGTGCTGCGGCTCGCGTCGGTGAGCTATGCGGGCGTCGCCGCGCCGCTGCTGCTGCTCGACGTGCTGGCGGTCGCGCGACTGTGGGGCACCGGTCCGGCGCTCGCCGCCGCCGCATCCGGCGCCGGCGCGTACTCCTACTTCTTTCTGCCGCCATTCGGCTTCGGCATCGAAGATCCCGAGGACTGGATTGCGTTCATCACGTTCATCGTCACGGCGGTCATCGCAGGCGAGCTGGCGTCGAGCGCGTCGCGCCGCGCCGCGGAAGCGCAGGCGGGCCGCCGCGAGATCGAGCGGCTGTATCAGGAGCTGCAGACGGCCTTCGAGCGCGCGAGCGAGGCGGAAGCCGCGCGCCGCAACGAGCAGCTGAAGGCGGCGCTCCTCGACGCGCTGACGCACAACCTGCGGACGCCGCTCACGTCGATCAAAGCGTCGGTGACGGCGTTGATCCGCGCGGGTGTGTGGACCCCGACGTCGGAGCTCTCGGGCGAGGGGCGGCGCGATCTGTTGCAGGTGATCGACGAGGAGTCCGATCGGCTGAATCGGTTCATCGAGGGGCTGTCGACCTCGGATCAAACCGAGCAGGCGCCGCCGATCCATCTGCGCGCCGTGGACGTGCGCGAGCTCGTGCAGTCGGGTCTCCATCGCGCGGAGACGGTCACGCGCGATCATCGCGTGCGCGTCGACGTCGACGCGTCGGTTCCAGCGGTGTCCGTGGATGCCGCGTCCATCACCGAGGTGATTTACATCCTGCTCGACAATGCGAGCAAGTACGCGCCGGTGGGGACGGCGATCACCGTCGACGCCGACGCCGACGGCGAGCGGGAGGTGCGGATCTCGGTGCGCGACGAAGGGCCGGGCATTCCGGAGGCCCTGCGCGAGCGGGTGTTCGAGAAGTTCTTCCGCGTGCCGTCGCGCGAGTCGCACGATCCGAACCGCGGCGGCGTCGGCCTCGGGCTGCCGATCGCGCGGCGGCTCGTCGAGACGCAGGGCGGACGCATCGCAATCGAAGCGCCGCCGTCCGGACGCGGAACGATGATGGTGATGGTGCTGCCGGTTGCGGCGGAATCGGAGTCGGCGGACGTGGATCGGACGCCGCCGGTGGCGGCGGCAAGATGAAGAGGTGTTGATCGTGACAGCAACGATGGAGAAATCGCGCGTGCTCGTCGTGGACGACGAGCCGCAGATCACGCGGGTGCTGCGGACCGTGCTCACGAGCCAGGGATACCAGGTGCGGACGGCGTCGGAAGGCGAAGCGGCGCTGTCGAACTTCACCGAGTGGCGGCCGGAGCTGGTGATCACCGACCTCTACATGCCGCACATGGACGGCATCGAGCTGTGCCGCCGCATCCGGTCGATGTCGGGCGTGCCGATCATCGTCCTGTCGGTGAAGGGCGAGGAGCGGACGAAAGTGGAGGCGCTCGACTGCGGCGCCGACGACTACATCACCAAGCCGTTCGGCATCGACGAGCTGCTGGCGCGCGTCCGCGCGGCGCTGCGGCGCAGCGGCGCCGAGGCGGAGGTCGCGTCGTTCGACGCGGGCGACTTCCGCGTCGACCTCGAGGGGCGGCGCGTGCACGCGCGCGGGCAGGAGGTGCGGCTCACGCCGAAGGAGTTCGACCTGTTCGTCTACATGGCGCGCCACCCGAACCGCGTCATCACGCATCGCACGCTGCTCGAGGCGGTGTGGGGCGAAGCGTCGCAGGAGCAGCCGGAGTACCTGCGCGTGTTCATGGGGCAGCTGCGCAAGAAGCTCGAGCCGGATCCGTCGAACCCGCGGTATCTCGTCACCGAGCCGTGGGTCGGGTACCGGTTCAACCCGAACGGCTAGACGCGCGTCACCGCGTCGCGCGCGCGTCGGGCAATTCCCGCAGGTGATCCGCGGCGCGCGGATCGACCGCGAGGCGCTCCATCACCGGCCGCGCGAAGCGCAGCAGATCGGCGGCGTCGAACAGGTGGCACCACGCATCGCCGACGCGCCCGCCGCGGTTGCCGGCCTGCGAGAGATAGCTGCCCACGATCCGCGCGAAGAAGCGGTCCGGCCAATTCGGGTGTACGCCGGCGCCCGACGTGTCGAACTCCTGCATGTCGCGCCACACGCGCGCGCCGTTTTCCATGATCGGCACTTTGAAGCGCGCGATCCTCCGGCCGGGGATGTCGGCGACGTGCTCCACGTGATGGAGGAACGTCACCGAGTCGTGGTCGCACCCGAGGAGCAGGATCTTCCCGCGGAGACTCACGAACCGATCGAGCGGCGATTCCCTGCCGTACGCAAAATCCCACGGCTGATGCGCGAGCAGGTCGCCGGCCTGCCCGCCCCACGCAACGAAGCGCGCCGGGTGCCGATTGACGCGCGAGCCGGGATAGGTGCGGAGGAATTCGACGAGCACGCCGTGATCGCGCGCTGAGCGCGCGGTATCGGGATCGAACGGCGGCAGCTTGTCGAGAACCTCGCGCTCCTGCGCCGCCGACAGGTTGCTGCGGCCGACTTCGTCCACGTACTGCGGGCAGCCGGCGTACATCATCAGCGTGCCGCGGCTGGTGAGCGCGTCCTTGAGCGCGAGGTGGATCTCGTCGGGGCCGCCGGCGACCTCGCCGACGGCGCGAACCGACGCGTGCACCATCACGAGATCGCCCGCGGCGACGCCGAGCGATTGAAAGTCGGCGGCCAGCTGCGCGCGCGAATGCATCATCGCGAACGCACCACTGTACATCGCGGCGCGCGGGGCGGGAGCGGCTGGCGGCCGCTCCCGCTCGCGCGCGCGTCAGCGGAATGCGATCCAGTTGAAGTTGGCGACCGAGCCGCTCGCGCCGATGCTGTCCATCACGAGCTTCACGACGTGCGGCCCGGCGGTCACCGAGACGCCCGTCTTCGTGAGCGTCGTGTAGGTCTGCCACCCGCCCGTGTTGGTCGCCGTCATCGCGCCCGTCACGTTGACGCCGTCGATCTCGATGTGGAACGTGCCGCCGGCGCCGTTCGACGCGACACGAACGTCGATCGCGTAGGTGCGCGCCGAAGCCGCCTGCACCGAGTACTGCAGCCACTCGCCCTTCGTCGTCCAGCCGATGATGTAGCCGCCGCCCGTATCGGTGGACGCTTTGATGTCCACGCCGTCCTTGCGGTACACGTTGCCCGCGTTGCCGGCCGTCGTGTCGTGGTAGGCGATGCCTTCGCCGCCCTTGTCGTAGTTCTCCGCCTCGAGCCGGCCGGGCAGCGCGATCGGCGTGCCGGAGTACGGCGTCGATGCGCCGGGCTGCGGCGTCGGCGGCGGATCGACTGGCGGATTGACCACCGGCGGCGTGGCGAACGCGGCGTTGAGCTCAACGTAGTCGACGCCGATGTCCTTGCCGTCAGTGGCGGCGCCGCACGAGAGGCTCGTGGACACCAGCGTGTAGTTGCCGGCGGAGCGGCTCGTGAAATCGGCGACCCACTGCGCGACGGTCGGGAAGTCGTTGCCGACGGGATAGAGCTTCGGCGACGCGCCCGCGAACGTGTTGCGCAGCACCGTTGCGCCGGGCGCGTAGTGGGCCAGCGCCGGCTGCCCCGGGCCGATCGCGTCGCCGTAGATCGCCCACGAGTTCTGCTTCAGCAGGTTGTTCGTCAGCGTGAAGCCGACGATCTGCACGCCGGTCGGCGTTGCGCCGCCGTAGATGAAGATCGTGCTCGCGCCGTTGTTGTCGACCGTGTTGTGGTCGAAGGTGATGTTCTTCGGGCCGGCGCCGATGATCGCGAGGCGCGCGGGTCCGGCCGTGGAGCTCGACGTGTACTTCGAGTCGACGTCGTACAGCAGATTGTTGCGAACCGTGATGTTCTCGGTCTGGCGGCTCGGCGCGAGGTTGTCGTAGCCGAGGATGTTGAAGCCCGACGAGATGTGGCGGATCACGTTGTTCTGCACCGTCACGTTGCGGACCACCGACCACGGCGCGGTGTTGCTCTGGTTGCGCGGCGTGAGCACGATCGCATAGCCCTGCTGACCGCCGACCCAGTGGTTCTCGATGATGTTTCCCTCGACGATCACGTCCTGCGCGTTCTTGAACTCGACCAGGTTCTTCACCGTCCATCCCTGGTTGATCCACGCCATCGGCCGCGAGATGGAGTTGCGGCGGATCGTGATGCCTGTGGGCACGAGGTTCGGGACGCTCGGATCGCTGCCGCCGAACATGACGTTCTCGCCGGCCGCCTCGAGGTAGTTGTTCTCGATCAGATACGGGCCCGGGCCGTTCCAGCCGCAGATCGCCTGCGTGTCGACGTTCTTGCCCTTGAAGTCGGCGAAGTACGAGTTGATCACCTGTGTGTCGCCGCTGTTCAGCGCGATGCCGCGCCGCTGCCCGGCGGTCGCGTCGCCGTGGAAGTAGCTGCGATCGACGATGAAATGCTGCGGCACCTGCCACGTCGTGTTCTGATGCGTGCCGGTCGCGCCAAGCTCCAGGAGATCGGCGGTCGTCGTGCCGGCCTGCGGATAGAACTCGAGGAAGAGCAGCCGCCAGTGCGACGTGCCGGGCGCGGTCGCGAGCGCGGCGCCGTTGCTGTTGGATCGAATCTTCGGCAGCAGCGCCGCGTACGCCGGCGTCATCCGCACGCCGGCCGGCGGCAGCGACGAATCGGCAGCTGACGATCGAATCGTGATATCCGTAGTCGATCCGCTCTTCACGGGAAGGACGAAGTTGCCGGTGAAGGTCGCGCCCGCCTGCAGCAGGATCGTGTCGCCGGGCCGTGCCGCGTTGAGCGCCGCCTGAAGATCGCCGCCGGCGTTGACCGTCAAGGTTGAAGCATGTGCGTAACCCGCGGCGAGCGTCGTCGCGAGGCACACCAT
>QHWK01000494.1 GCA_003223775.1 Acidobacteriota bacterium | reverse complement strand
GCCGAGCGCTTCATGCCGTACAACACCAACCCGCTCGTCCTGCACAGCGCTGGGCGCGTCACGTGGGTTGCCGACGCAGGGCGTGAGCGCTTCTGGTACCGCACGACGACCGAGAAGGGCGCCGAGGCGTTCATCGTGACCGCCGAAAACGGGGCGAAGAGCGCGTGCGACCTGCCGGCCTGCCGGGCGGCGCTGGAGCGCGGCGACGGCGGCGGACGGGGCGGCGCCGCGACGCGGCTGGACGTGCCGTCGCCCGACGGCAAACGCACCGCGTTCATCCGCGACTGGAATCTGTGGCTGCGCGACATCGCGAGCGGCAGGGAGACGGCGCTGACGACGGACGGCGTGAAGGATTTCGGCTACGCGACGGACAACGCCGGATGGACGCGCAGCGATCGGCCGATCCTCGTCTGGTCGCCGGACTCGAAGAAGATCGCGACGTTCCAGCAGGATCAGCGAGGCGTCGGCGAGATGTACCTCGTCGACACGAACACCGGGCATCCGACGCTGCAGGCGTGGAAGTATCCGCTGCCGGGCGACGACACGATCACGATGATTCAGCGCGTCGGCATCGAGGTCGATACCGGAAAGATCGTCCGGTTCCAGATGCCGCCCGACCAGCACCGATCGACGCTCTGCGACGACGTCGCGTGCCGCGGCGAGTGGGCCGACGTGCAGTGGAGCGCCGACGGATCGACGGTCGCGTTCGTCTCGACCGCGCGCGATCACCGGCGCGAGCAGCTGCGCGTGGCGAACGCCGCGACGGGCGCCGTGCGCGAGGTGCTCGAGGAGAAAGCCGAGACGTTCTTCGAGTCGGGCAACGGCGCCGTGAACTGGCGCTACCTCCCGGCGTCGAACGAGGCGATCTGGTTCTCCGAGCGCGACAACTGGGGCCATCTGTATCTCTACGATCTCGCGACCGGCCGTGAGAAGCAGGCGATTACCTCCGGCGACGGGAACGTCACGCAGGTGCTGCGCGTGGACGAGAAGAACCGCCAGCTGTATTTCGTCGCCGTGGGCCTCGAGCGCGGCCGCGATCCGTACTTCCGCCACCTGTACCGGATCGGCGTCGACGGCCGGAACCTGCAGCTGCTGACGCCGGCGGATGCCGATCACGACGTGTCGATCTCGCCGTCGGGCCGCTTCTTCGTCGATACCTACTCGAAGCCCGATGTGCCGCCGGCCACCGAGCTGCGCGACGCGGACGGACGGCTGATCGCGACGATCGAGCAGGCGGACGTCTCGAAACTCGCCGCCGCCGGATGGAAGCCGCCGATGCCGATCACGGTGAAGGCGCGCGACGGCGCCACCGATCTCTACGGCCTGCTGTACCGGCCGACCGGGTTCGATCCGGTGAAGAGATATCCGATCGTGAACCACATCTACCCGGGTCCGCAGACCGGGAGCGTCGGCTCGCGTACCTTTTCGGCGTCCCGCGGCGACGCGCAGGCCCTCGCCGAGCTCGGCTTCGTCGTCGTCGAGATCGACGGCATGGGCACGCCGTGGCGGTCGAAGAAGTTCCACGAGGCGTACTACGGCAACATGGGCGACAACACGCTGCCGGATCAGGTCGCCGGCATGAAGGAGCTCGGCGCGCGCTATCCGTGGATCGATCTCGATCGCGCCGGCATCTACGGCCATTCGGGCGGCGGCTACGCGACGGCGGACGCGATGTTCCGCTATCCGGACTTCTTCAAGGTCGGCATCTCGGAGGCGGGCAACCACGACAACCGCGTGTACGAGGACGACTGGGCGGAGAAGTGGCAGGGGCTGCTGCAGAAGAAAGCCGACGGCACGACCAACTACGACAACCAGGCGAATCAGCTCCTCGCGAAGAACCTGAAGGGCAAGCTGCTCCTCGCGCACGGCACGCTCGACGCCAACGTGCCGCCGAACAACACGCTGCTCGTCGTCAACGAGCTGATCAAGGCGAACAAGGATTTCGATCTGCTGATGCTGCCTAACCGCGGCCACGGCTTCGGCAACGAGGCGTACATGGTGCGGCGGCGGTGGGATTATTTCGTGCGGCACCTCCTCGGCGCGGAGCCGCCGCACGAATACGAAATGCACTCGACAACGCGCGCGAGCAGTCAGTAGGTGTGTGTCAGTAGGTGTGTGTAGGGCGACCCTTTCAGGGTCGCCCCCGCGTCGCGCTCCTACACTACGGTTTCACGACCGCTGACGAGGCCGACGAGGAACAGCACGATCGCGATGACGAGCAGGACGTGAACGAAGGCGCCGATCGTGTACGTGCCCACCACGCCGAGCAGCCACGCGATCAACAGGATTACCGCAAGCGTGTACAGCATCACGCCACCTCCGACTTTTTGAACTGCAAGGAATGGTTCCTGGACCGTTAGCTCGGCCGCGCGACTGTTGAGTCAGCGCGCGTGGAGACAACGAATGACAACACTTCGCGCCGAAAAATGATAATTCGTGTATCTTCCGTGCCGCGCCGGGCGTCTAACCGACTGTAAGGAGAAACATCGATGGCCAAACGTTCGACCTCGGGTATTGTCTGTCCCCGCTGCGGAGTGCCGAGCGCACGCGTGATCGGCCGATCCGAGGCGCTGCCCGTGCTCTACCTCCGCTGCGACGACTGCGGCAAGACCTCCGTTTCGCCCGAATAACCCGTCATCATCCGATCGCGCCGTCCGGTCAGTCGGGGCACGAACCCCCGCTGGCCGGCCGGACGCTTTTCACCTTGAACTCGGGGAGCTCCACCGTTCCCGGGCTCGCCGCGCTCGTCTGGCCCGCGACGATCGCGCGCGTCGGATCCATCGCGCCGGCCTGCGCCGCCACGTTGGGATTTGGCGTGAGGCCGCCGACGATTGCCAGCTTCTTCGCGCCGGTGCCGACAACCAGGACCGGCTTTCCCACGTAGTCGCGCACGTTGATTCCCGTGAGCCGGTAGGTGACGTCGGCTTTTTTGTCCTCGAGTGTGTACTGTCCAGGCGCGGTCTCGCTGCGCACGACGCAGCCGCTGAGCGTGATCGTTTCGCTCTTCGGCTTTGGCTCTGACTTCGTCTGGGCGAGCAGCGCGCCGCTGCCGCACACGAGAGCGATCACGAGCGGCGCCGCTTCCGCCATTTCCAGCGCCGCCAACCCCACGCCGATCGTCGAGCTCTTCATCACGACCTCCCGACGAATCCGCTGACGACCGGCAGAGCCCGGCCCGTCAACGTCGTCGTCACCGCCGTCGCGGTCGCCGCGTCGGTTCCTTCGACCAATGGTCGCACATACTCGCCCTCGAGGGCAGCAAGCGGTACGCCGTCGCGGTACGCGATTCGCGACGACGCGATCGCGCGCACGCGCTCGCCGGTGGTGACGATGCCCGCGAGGTTGAGCGGATCGGCGGCCGAGATCACGTGCAGGCGTCCGTCCGCGGGCGTGCGGCGGATCTCGCGGAGCCGCTCGACCGCGTCGGGCAGCGCGAACTGCTCGCCCGACATGCCGTTGACGAAGCGTCCGCCGCGGATCTCGCCGCGGGCCTCGAGGCGGCGGTAGACGCGCGCGAGCTCGCGCCACGGCAGGACGTTCGCTTCGCGGCCGAGGACGCGGCGGCACACGATGCCGTAGCGTCGGAGCAGTGTGCGCGCCTGGACGTCGGCCGCCGCTTCGCGCTGCGCCGCCCGCGCGCGCGCGTCGCCGCTCGCGGCCGCGCGGCTCTCGACGAGCGACCAGCGTCCGGCGACGTTCCCGCGGCCCGTCGGATGCCGTCCGCCGGCGCCGCGCACGATCGCGCGGAGGCCGCCGAAGCCGTCCGAGGTGACGCGCCCGGCCGCGACGAGATCGGCGAGGCCCGCGCGGACGTCCGGCTCGCTCGCCTCGCACGCGCTCGCGAGCTCGTGGACGAACGACGCGCCGCGGCGCCGCAGCGCCTCGAGAATGCGGGCGCCGCGCGGATCGCGGCCGCCGTCGGCCGCCGGCTCGCGGTCGTCCGCCGGATCGCGCGGAAAAAGCGTCGGCGCGCCGTCAGCGGCGGCTTCTGCCTTGAGGAGCGCCCACTTGTCGGCGTGCTCGCGGAGGAACAGCGCGACCGGCGTCGCGCCAACGAGCTGCGTCCCGGCGGACGAGGAAAGCCGCGCCCAGCCGATGTCGCCCGTGAGCGACAGCATGTCGAGCATGGACGGATCGTAGTTGTCCGCGGGGGCCGGCAGGACCGCGCGCCCCCAGGCGTCGGCGGCGAGCTCGAAGCCGTCGAGCGCTTCGAGGACGGCGTGGAGGCCGTCCACGCCCGCGAGCCGCGTCCGCGGATCGACGTGCTGCCACGCGAACAGGAACCGCATGTAGTCGGCCGGGCTGACCGGCTCGATCTCGGCGCGCAGCCGGTTCAGGGTGTAGCGGTGGATGCGCGCGAGGAGCCGGCGGTCGCACCACTCGGCCTTTGCGTCCTTCGCGGCCTTTGCTTCCTTTGCGGCCTCTGCGCTGAATACCCCCCGCATCGCCACGCCGTCCGCTTCGAGCGCGAGCAGGGCCGCGTCGGCGTCGCTGTCGGCGATCGCGAGCGAGTCGGCGAGCGCCGCGGCCGTCGTCGGACCGACGATCGTCAGCCGGCCGCGCAGGAGCTCGACGATCGCGTCGTCGCGCGTCCAGGTTCGGGCGGCACGGGAGGGCGGCGGCTCGATCGCCGGCGTCAGCGGCACGCCGGGATGGATCGCGCGCAGCTCTGGGATCCGCTCCGCCGCGATGTGCAGGGCGAGTCTCTCAGGCTCGCCGTTCGTGTGTAGGGCGAGCCTTTCAGGCTCGCCGTTCGTATGTAGGGCGAGCCTTTCAGGCTCGGCGGTCGTATGTAGGGCGAGCCTTTCAGGCTCGCCGATAGCATCAGCGCCGCCCTGAAAGGGTCGCCCTACATGCGCGGTGCACGCGCGGCGCGCGGCCGCGAGCTGCGCGAACAGGTCCGGCGCGAGGGTGCGCGCGTCGTCATCTGTGAGGAATCCAGCGGTGAGCAGCGCGTCGTGCAGCTCGTCGGCGTCGCGCGGATCGGGACGCGCCTCGTCGCGGACGCGCTCGATCGCTGCGGCGTCGAGCGCGCCGAGATCGTCCGCACTCGACGGATCGGTCGCGCGGCGCGTGTAGACGGCCTCGGATGTCGCCCGCGTGAATGCGCGCGAGGATCGCCGCCAGCGCGTCGAAGTCCATCGCCTCGTGGAGGCAGTCGCGCACGGTCTGGCTCACGAGCGGATGATCGGGAATCTGCCGGTCGCCGGGGATGTTCTCGAGGCACGCGGCCGCGTCGGGAAAGCAGGCGGCCATCAGGTCGTCGGCGAGCATCCGCTGCAGCGGCGGCGGGACTTTCTTGCCGCCGCGGTTGCGCGGAACCGCGAGCGAGATCGTCGCGTTCCAGCGCCAGCGCGTCTGGAACACCGGCGCGTCGAGAAACGCCTGGACGAGGATGTCCTTCGCCGTCGCCGGATGCAGATAGCGGAAGACGTCGGCGAGCGGAAACGAATGCTGCGGACCGAGCGAGAGCAGCAGGCCGTCCTCGGTCGCCGCGGCCTGGAGCTCGAAGTTGAACTGGCGGCAGAAGCGCTTGCGCAGCGCGAGGCTCCACGCCTTGTTCACGCGGCTGCCGAAGGGCGCGTGGAGCACGAGCTGCATGCCGCCCGACTCGTCGAAGAAGCGCTCGAGGACGATCGTCTCCTGCGTCGGCAGGACGCCGAGGGCGGCGCGCGCATCGGCGAGATACGCGATCGCCTGTTCCGCCGCGGGCGCGGGAATCCCGGTCTCGGCGACGAGCCACTCGACCGCCTCCGGAAAAAGGGGTCGTACCCCTTTTTCGGCGGAAAAGGGGTACGACCCCTTTTCCGCGAGCAGGGGCTCGACGTCGGCCCGCAGATCGCTGACCGCGCGCGAGAGCTCGTCGCTGCGCGCCGGCGCCTCGCCGAGCCAGAACGGAATGGTCGGCGGCGCGCCCTTCGCATCGGCGACGCGCACGACGCCGCTCCCGATCTGCAGCACCTGCCACGACGCGTTGCCCAGCTGAAAGATGTCGCCGGCGTTGCTCTCGATCGCGAAGTCTTCGTTCAGCGTCCCGATGAACGTATCGCCCGGATCGAGGACGACGCGGTAGTCGGCGACCTCGGGGATGGCGCCGCCGGAGGCGATCGCGAGCAGCCGCGACCCGCGGCGGGCGCGCACGCGCGCGTTCACCTCGTCTCGATGCACGAGCGCGCCGCGCCGCCCGCGCCTGGTGGCGAAGCCGTCGGCCAGCATCGCGATCACGGCGTCGAACGCCGCGCGCTCGAGCCCGCGGTACGGCCACGCACGCGTCATCAACGCGAAGAGCGCGTCCTCGCTCCCGTCGACGCACGCGCTCTCGGCGACGATCTGCTGCGCGAGCACGTCGAGCGGCGCGTCGTGTGAGACGATGCGATCGAGCTCGCCCCGGCGCACCGAGCGCACGAGCGCCGCGCACTCGATCAAATCGTCGCGCGAGCTGGGGAAGACGCGGCCCTTCGGCGTGCCGCTGATCGTGTGGCCCGAGCGGCCGACGCGCTGGATCAGCGTCGCGATCCGGTGCGGTGAGCCGATCTGGCAGACCAGATCCACCGATCCGATGTCGATGCCGAGCTCGAGCGACGCGGTCGCGACGAGGGCCTTCAGCGCGCCCGCCTTCAGCCGCGATTCCGCGTCGAGCCGCTTCTCCTTCGAGAGGCTGCCGTGGTGCGCCGTGACCGCGTCCTCGCCGAGGCGGTCGCTCAGGCAGCGCGCGACGCGCTCCGCCATCCGCCGCGTGTTGACGAAGATCAGCGTCGTCCGGTGCTCGCGCACGAGCGCCGTGAGCCGATCGAAATACTCCTCCCACACCTCGTGCGACATCACCGCCTCGAGCGGCGAGCGCGGCACCTCGATCGCGAGCTCCATCGCGCGGCGGTGGCCCTGGTCGACGATCGCGCACGGCTGATCCACGGCGCCGACGAGGAAGCGCGCGACCTCGTCGATCGGCTTCTGCGTCGCCGAGAGGCCGATTCGCAACAGCGGCTGCTCGGCCACCTGCTGCAGCCGCTCGAGCGAGAGCGCGAGGTGCGCGCCGCGCCGCGTGCCGATCACCGCGTGGATCTCGTCGACGATCACCGTCCTGACCGTGCGCAGCATCTCGCGGCTGCGGGCGGCGGTCAGCAGCAGGTACAGCGACTCGGGTGTGGTGACGAGGATGTGCGGCGGCGTGCGGAGCATCGCGGCGCGCTCGGCGGGCGTCGTGTCGCCGGTACGCACCGCGGCCGTGATCCGCGGCGGCGGGAGTCCGCGCGAGACGGCAAGCCGCGTGATGCCCGCGCGCGGCTCCGCGAGGTTCTTGTGGATGTCGGCGCTCAGCGCCTTCAGCGGCGACACGTAGACGACGCGGACCTCGTCGGCGAGCGGCGCGCGCACGCCGTCGTGCACGAGCTCGTCGAGCGCGGTGAGGAACGCCGCGAGCGTCTTGCCCGAGCCCGTCGGCGCGGCGATCAGCGTGTGGCGCCGCTCGCGAATCGCCGCCCAGCCGAGCGCCTGCGCGCGCGTCGGCTCGCCGAGCGTCTGCGCGAACCACTCGGCGACGATTGGATGAAAGGCGGAGAGCGACATGAAAACAGGTAAGGAAGCCGATCAAGGATACTTCAGCTGCCGCCGAGTTAGCCCGGCCCAGCCGTGCGCTAAGATCAGCTGGTGCTCCCCGCGAGGATCGGTCTCCGCTGGGTGATCGTCGCCCTCACGCTCTCGATCGTCGCGCCGCTCGGCGTGCTGTCGGCGGTCAGCCTCGAGCGCGCGTGGACGCGCCAGCGCGCGAACGTCGATCGGCAGAACGTGGCGACGGCGCGCGCGATCTCGGTGGCGATCGACACCGACGTCGAGACGACGACGGTGGCGCTGGACGTCTTCGCGACGCTGCACGCGCTCGACAACCCGGATCTTTCGGCCTTCGACAATCTCGCGCGGCGTCTCATCGTCCGGCAGCACGAGCACGAGTGGTCGTCGCTCATCCTCGCCGACGCGAACAACCGCGTGCTCGCCGCGTTCCCCGATGCCATGGACACGCGCGGCACGCCCGCCGAAGGGTGGGCGCGCACGGCGATCATGACCAAACGGACGTTCGTCTCCAACCTGTTCTCGATCCCGGGCATGCGGGGCTACTTCGTCATGATCGCGGTGCCGGTGATCCGCGACGGGGTGTCGCACCTCGCGCTCGGCGCGCGCGTTCGCTCGGACTCGTTCAGCGCGATCCTGCGCGAGCAGGAGACGCCGCCGCGCGACATCGTCGCGCTCGTCGACTCGAATTACCGCATGGTCGCGCGCACGACGGAGGAGAGCGTGTACGTCGGCACGTCGGTGACGCGCGCGTTCATCGACCTCGCGTCGAAGGCCGACGAAGGGACATGGGACGGCGTCTCGCGCGAAGGCGTCACCAACTACGCGGCGTTCAACCGCTCGCGCCGCACGGGGCTCGTCGTCGCGATCGCGATCCCGCGCGACGAAGTGGACGGCCCGCTCCGGCGCGCGCTCTGGATCCTGGCCGGCGTCTGGATTGCGATCCTCGCGATCGGCGCCGGCGTCGGCCTGCTGTTCGGGCAGAACGTCGTGCGCGTGATGCAGTCCGCGTCGCGATCGGCGATGGCGCTCGCGCGCGGCGAGAAGGTGGAGCCCCTCGGCTCGCGTATCGCCGAAATCGACGACCTGTCGGCGGGCCTGCGGCAGGCCGCGGTGACGCTCGACGCGCGCAACCGCGAACGCGACGAAGCGAGCCGGCTGAAGGACGAATTCCTGATGACCGTCTCTCACGAGCTCCGCACGCCGCTCACGGCGATCTACGGCTGGTCGCGGATGCTCTCGAGCGGCCAGCTGCGGCCGGAGCAGTCGGGCCGGGTCGGCGCGGCGATCAGCGTGTGGCGCCGCTCGCGAATCGCCGCCCAGCCGAGCGCCTGCGCGCGCGTCGGCTCGCCGAGCGTCTGCGCGAACCACTCGGCGACGATTGGATGAAAGGCGGAGAGCGACATGAAAACAGGTAAGGAAGCCGATCAAGGATACTTCAGCTGCCGCCGAGTTAGCCCGGCCCAGCCGTGCGCTAAGATCAGCTGGTGCTCCCCGCGAGGATCGGTCTCCGCTGGGTGATCGTCGCCCTCACGCTCTCGATCGTCGCGCCGCTCGGCGTGCTGTCGGCGGTCAGCCTCGAGCGCGCGTGGACGCGCCAGCGCGCGAACGTCGATCGGCAGAACGTGGCGACGGCGCGCGCGATCTCGGTGGCGATCGACACCGACGTCGAGACGACGACGGTGGCGCTGGACGTCTTCGCGACGCTGCACGCGCTCGACAACCCGGATCTTTCGGCCTTCGACAATCTCGCGCGGCGTCTCATCGTCCGGCAGCACGAGCACGAGTGGTCGTCGCTCATCCTCGCCGACGTGAACAACCGCGTGCTCGCCGCGTTTCCCGACGCCATGGACACGCGCGGCACGCCCGCCGAAGGGTGGGCGCGCACGGCGATCACGACCAAACGGACGTTCGTCTCCAACCTGTTCTCGATCCCGGGCATGCGGGGCTACTTCGTCATGATCGCGGTGCCGGTGATCCGCGACGGGGTGTCGCACCTCGCGCTCGGCGCGCGCGTTCGCTCGGACTCGTTCAGCGCGATCCTGCGCGAGCAGGAGACGCCGCCGCGCGACATCGTCGCGCTCGTCGACTCGAATTACCGCATGGTCGCGCGCACGACGGAGGAGAGCGTGTACGTCGGCACGTCGGTGACGCGCGCGTTCATCGACCTCGCGTCGAAGGCCGACGAAGGGACATGGGACGGCGTCTCGCGCGAAGGCGTCACCAACTACGCGGCGTTCAACCGCTCGCGCCGCACGGGGCTCGTCGTCGCGATCGCGATCCCGCGCGACGAAGTGGACGGCCCGCTCCGGCGCGCGCTCTGGATCCTGGCCGGCGTCTGGATTGCGATCCTCGCGATCGGCGCCGGCGTCGGCCTGCTGTTCGGGCAGAACGTCGTGCGCGTGATGCAGTCCGCGTCGCGATCGGCGATGGCGCTCGCGCGCGGCGAGAAGGTGGAGCCCCTCGGCTCGCGTATCGCCGAAATCGACGACCTGTCGGCGGGCCTGCGGCAGGCCGCGGTGACGCTCGACGCGCGCAACCGCGAACGCGACGAAGCGAGCCGGCTGAAGGACGAATTCCTGATGACCGTCTCTCACGAGCTCCGCACGCCGCTCACGGCGATCTACGGCTGGTCGCGGATGCTCTCGAGCGGCCAGCTGCGGCCGGAGCAGTCGGGCCGGGCCTTCGCGGCGATCGAGCGCAACGCGAAGGCGCTCGAGCAGCTCGTGAACGACATCCTCGACGTTTCGCGCGTCGTCGCCGGCAAGCTGCGGCTCGAGGTGCAGCCCGTCTCGGTCCCCGAAGTCGTC
>QHWK01000493.1 GCA_003223775.1 Acidobacteriota bacterium | reverse complement strand
ATCCCCGACGACGAGCTGCTCGACGCGGCGGTCGCGGGGAAGCTGCACGAGCCGGCCGTGCTCGAACGTCAGGTGAAGCGGATGCTCGCCGACAGCCGTTCGAACGCGCTCGTCACCAACTTCGCCTCGCAGTGGCTGCATCTCCGGAATCTCGACTCGATGACGCCGGACATGCGTCTCTTCCCGGACTTCGACGACAACCTCCGTCAGGCGTTCCGCGAGGAGACGGAGCTGTTCTTCGACAGCATCCTGCGCGAGGATCGCAGCGCGCTCGATCTGCTGCACGCCAACTACACGTTCGTGAACGAGCGGCTCGCGAAGCACTACGGCATCCCGCACGTGTACGGCAGTCGCTTCCGGCGGATCGAGCTCGACGACGCCAGCGGACGCGGCGGGCTGCTCCGCCAGGCGAGCATTCTGATGGTCACGTCGTACGCGACGCGGACCTCGCCGGTGATCCGCGGGAAGTTCGTGCTCGACAACCTGCTCGGCGTGCCGCCGCCGCCGCCGCTGCCCGACGTGCCGGCGCTCAAGGACAACACCGTCGACGGCAATCTCACCGTCCGGAGGCGGCTGGCCGAGCACCGCAGCAACGCCGTCTGCGCGTCGTGCCACAACCTGATGGATCCCCTCGGCCTCTCGATGGAGAAGTTCGACGCGATCGGCCGCCGTCGAAGCGACGAAGCCGGCGTTCAAATCGACGCGTCCGGCGGGCTTCCCGACGGCAGCCGGTTCGAGGACGTGGCCGGCCTCGAGAAGGCGCTGCTGGCGCGGCCGGAGATCTTCGTCGGAACGCTGACGGAGAAGCTGTTGACCTACGCGCTCGGCCGCGGCGTCGAGTACTACGATGCGCCGGCCATCCGCGCGATCGTCCGCGACTCGCGCGCACACGAGTACCGCGTCTCGTCGCTCGTCCTTGGCATCGTCAACAGCGCGCCGTTTCAAATGAGGATGTCACGATGATCATCACGAAAAAGGCTCTGCCGCGGCGGACGTTCCTGCGTGGCATGGGCGCCGCCGTGGCGCTTCCGCTGCTCGACGCGATGGTGCCGTCGATGACGGCGCTCGCGAAGACGGCGGCCGAGCCCGTGCGCCGCCTCGGCTTCATCTACATCCCGATGGGGTGCGACATCACCCGGTGGACGCCCGCCACGACCGACGGGACGCTCAAGACGCTGTCGCCGGCGCTCCAGTCGCTCGAGCCGTTCGTCGATCAGCTGACCGTGATCGGCAACATGGAGCTGAAGAACGCGTATCCGGGCACGCACGCCACCTCGAACGCCGCGTTCCTCAGCGCCGCGAAAGCGAAGTGGACCGAGAGCACCGACTACTACCTCGGGACGACGGCGGATCAGATCGCCGCGCAGCAGATCGGCCGTCAGACCGTCCTGCCGTCGCTCGAGCTGGCGATGGACCTGCT
The DNA here is from genome assembly GCA_003223775.1 of Acidobacteriota bacterium. GTDB lineage: Bacteria > Acidobacteriota > Vicinamibacteria > Vicinamibacterales > CAVVIG01 > QHWK01. The sequence goes on along the minus strand of QHWK01000493.1, from coordinate 3,636 downwards.
CCAGACCGTCGGCCAGTGCGACAACGGCTACGCGTGCGTGTACCAGAACAATCTTTCGTGGTCGTCGCCGACGACGCCGCTGCCGGCGGAGGCGCATCCGCGGATCGTCTTCGAGCGCCTGTTCGGCGAGGGCGGCAGCGCCGCCGATCGGCGCGCGGCGCTGAAGCGCAGAGCGAGCCTGCTCGACTGGGTGCGCGACGACATGGCGCGGCTTCAGAACACGCTCGGCGCCGACGATCGCCGCCGGGTCGGCCAGTATCTCGACAGCATCCGCGAAGTCGAGCGGCGGATTCAGAAAGCGGAAAGCGATTCGGGCGGCGATCAACTGCCCGATCTCGATCGTCCCGTCGGCGTGCCGGCGTCGTACGCCGATCACGCGAAGTTGATGTTCGACCTGCAGGCGCTCGCCATGCAGGGCGACGTGACGCGCGTCGTCACGTTCCAGCTGGCGCGCGAAACGAGCACGCGCACGTATCCCGAGATCGGCGTCGCGGATCCGCATCACCCGCTCACGCACCACGGCAACAATCCGGAAAAGATCGCGCGCATGGCGAAGATCAACGCGTTCCACGTGTCGCTCTTCGCGTATTACCTCGAGAAGCTGAAGGCCACACCCGACGGCGACGGGACGCTGCTCGATCATTCGGTCGTCCTCTACGGCAGCGGCATGGGGAATCCGAACGTGCACGATCACGTCAACCTCCCGATCATCGTCGCCGGCGGCGGCGCGGGCCGGATGAAGGGCGGGCGCCACATCAAGTACGCGGAGCCGACGCCGCTGGCGAACCTGCACCTGACGCTGCTCGAGAAGGTGGGCGTGCGGCTGGACAAATTCGCAGACAGTCAGGGGACGATCGACGAACTGCTCGCTCTCTAAGAGCGCGTTTCAAAACTCGGACGTAGGGCGACCCTTTCAGGGTCGGGACGTAGGGCGACCCTTTCAGGGTCGGGACGTAGGGCGACCCTTTCAGGGTCGCCTGTCGAGGCTGAAAGCCTCGCCCTACACGTTTTGAAACGCGCTGTAACGACGCGGAGCCGACATCATGATGCGCTCGACATCGTTCGCCCTGTGCGCGGCCGCGTTGCTGTTGTCGGCCGTCACGCTACCGGCGGCGGAGGGGAACGCGCCGCTCGCGGACGCGATGGAGAAGCTGGACCGCGCGGCGGTCCGCACGCTCCTGCAGCGCCGCGCCGACGTCAACGCGCCGCAGGTGGACGGGATGACCGCGCTCCACTGGGCCGCGTATCAGGACGATGTCGAGAGCGTGGAGCTGCTGCTCGGCGCCGGCGCCAACGTCCGCGCGGCGAACCGCTACGGCATCACGCCGCTCACGCTCGCGATCACCAACGCCGACAGCGCGATGGTCGAGACGCTGCTCCGCGCCGGCGCCGACCCGAACACGACGTTGCCCGGCGGCGAGACAGCGTTGATGACGGCCGCGCGCGTCGGGGCGCTCGCCTCGGTCAAGGCGCTCCTCGGGCGCGGCGCGAAGGTGGACAGCGCGGACGAGAAGCACCAGCAGACGGCGCTGATGTGGGCGGCGGCCGAAGGCCACGCGCCGGTCGTGCAGATGCTGATCGAGGTCGGCGCCGACTTCAAGGCGCGGCTCGCCTCCGGCATGACGCCGCTCCTCTTCGCGTCCCGCGAAGGACACAGCGACGTCGTGCGCGTGCTGCTGAAGGCGGGCGCCGACGTCAACGAGACCGTTCCCGTTGAAGGCGGACGCCGTCGGGCGGTCGGCGGACGCGCGCTGCCGCCCGGCGCCACGCCGCTGCTCACGGCGGTGATGAACGGACATTTCCAGCTCGCGGCGCAGTTCCTCGACGCCGGCGCCAATCCGAATGCGAACCTCACCGGCTACACCGCCCTGCACGCGATTGTTCCGGTCCGAAAGCCAGGCGTCGGCGACAACGATCCGGCGCCCGAAGGATCGGGGACCATGAGCAGCCTCGAGCTCGTGCGGAAGCTCGTGGCGGCCGGCGCCGATATCAACGCGCGCATGACGCGCCGCGCGAACCTGGCGAACACACGCATGAACGAGGTGGGCGCCACGCCGTTCATGATGGCGGCGCTCACCGCGGACGCGGAGTTGATGCGCGAGCTCGCGACGCTCGGCGCCGATCCGTCGATCTCGAACGTCGACAGCAGCACGCCGCTGATGGCTGCGGCCGGCCTCGCGGCACGGTCGCCGGGCGAAGACGCCGGAACCGAAAGCGAAGTGCTCGAAGCGGCGCAGGTCGCGCTCGAGTTCGGGAACGATGTCAACGCGGTCGACAAGAACGGCGAGACCGCGATGCACTCCGCCGCGTACAAGAACCTCCCGCAGGTCGTGAAGTTCCTCGCGTCGAAGGGCGCGAAGATCGACATCTGGAACAAGCCGGACAAGTACGGCTGGACGCCGCTCGCGATCGCGGTCGGCTACCGGTTCGGCAACTTCAAGCCGTCGCCCGAGACCGAGGCGTCCATTCGTGAAGTCATGATTGCCGCCGGCGTGACGCCGCCGAAGGTCGTCGTCGCCAAGACCCAGCAGATCTATTGAGAGCACGCTTCAAAACTCGGACGTAGGGCGACCCTTTCAGGGTCGCCTGGCGAGGCTGAAAGCCTCGCCCTACTAAAGAAAGCCGCGCGATCGATTCGAGCCGTCGTCGTTCAGCTGAGATCAAGTGGAGGTCCGTAATGACGTGTTCCCGGCACGTTTCCGCCATGGCTTTCTTGTTCGCCGCCGCACTCGCAGGCTCATCGTCGCCCGCCCGCGCGCAGGTGATCACCGCGACGCTGTACGGCGTCGTACACGACGGCACCGGCGCCATCCTGCCGGGCGTCGCCGTCGTCGTCACGCACCAGGGGACCAATCTCACGCGCGAAACGGTGTCCGACGAGCGCGGCGAGTTCGCGCTGCCGGCGCTGCCCGCCGGGCCGTATGCGATCAAGATCGAGCTCTCCGGATTCAAAACCTACAACAGCCAGGGATTGAATCTCGGCGCCGGACAGACCGTGCGCCAGACCTACACGCTCGAGGTCGGCGCCATCGAGGAATCGGTGACGGTCACCGAGACCTCGCCGCTCGTGCAGACGTCGTCGACGGCCCAGATGCAGACGATCGGATCGGAAGTGCAGGAGATCCCGGTGTCGCGGCGAAATCTGCAGAACGTCGTCCTGCTCGCGCCAGGTGTGAATTCGGCGGACAGCGCAGTCGGAGGCGGCCGGGCGTTCCGCGTGAACGGCGTCGGCGATGGTGGCAGCGCCATCACCGTCGATGGCAGCAGCGCCCAGACCAACCCGGAAAACCGCGGCTTCGGCAACTACGGCGGCCAGAACCAGATCGAGATCTTGAGCGTCGAGTCGGTGGCCGAGGTGCAGGTCATCAAAGGTGTCCTGGCGGCGGAGTATGGCGGCTCGATCGGCGGGCAGGTCAACATGATCACGCGATCGGGGACCAATCAGTTCCGCGGATCGCTGCTCGAAAACTTCCAGAGCGACGCGTTCTCGTCGCGCGATCCATTCCTGCCGGCGACTACGCCCAAGGCCAAAATCAGATTCAACCAGTTCGGCGGGTCGCTCGGCGGGCCCATCCTCCGGAACCGCGTCCTGTTCTTCGGCACCTATGAAGGCTATCGCGAGGAGGCGGGCCGGAC
>QHWK01000492.1:8247-12683 GCA_003223775.1 Acidobacteriota bacterium | reverse complement strand
CGCTTCATCGTTTTTCGCCGGACGCCTCGCGCACCGATCCGGCCGACGCTGCCGCGACGCTGTGCGGCGTGGCGAAGAGCAGCGTGAACGTCTCGAAGGCGCCGCGCGCGGTCCCGGTCACGCTGACGCTGCTGCCGCCGCCCGACTCGGCGGAGACGAACCACGAGCTGTCGCCCGCGCGCAGCGACACGGCGTCGCCGTGGTGGATCACGCCGCCGCCGGGCTTCTCGATCGTGAACCCCTCGAAGGCGCCGACGCTGTCGCTCGACGCGCGCAGCTGGCCGCCGCCGCCGCCAACCGCCTGCAGGTAGTGTTTGCCGTCGGCTGTCGCGAGCGCCACGCGATCGCCCGAGATCAGCGGTCCGCCGGCGAGATCGACGACGTCGAAGACCTCCCAGGATCCCGGTCCGCCGGCGCTGCGATCGGCGCGCACGCCGCCGCCGCCGCCGTTCTCCGCGACGACGAAGTTGGCGCCGTTGTTGGTCCGCAGCACGATGCGCGGCTTCAGCGAGTTCACGAACGCCCACTCGGGCTCCGGGAATTCGCGCAGCCGGTCCTCGAAGAACGGCGCGCCGGTGCGGAAGTCGACGCCGACCTCGGTGTGGAACGTCCACCCGGCGGCGCCGGCGAGCTTCGCGTGCGCGATCGCCTGCAGGAAATATTCGGCGCGATCGTGCGACGGGTAGAAGAACAACGAGTCGCGCGTCGTCATCGGCTCCTGCATGTACGCGGGCCTGCCGTTCGCGCGCAGCGCGCTGATCACGTACTGCTGCACGGGGAGCGTGTACCAGTCGGCGCTTCGCGTCTCGTGCAGCATCGTCACGTCGAGCCGGAGGCGCGCGACGAACGAGGCGTCGGTCGCGGGACCGGCGGCATCGCCGCGCGCTTCCGAGCAGCCGACGATCCGCGCCGGATCGACGGCCTTGATCGCCTGGTAGATGCTCACGATGTCCGGTTCGCTCATGAACCGGCGATCCTGCACGTTGCGCTCGTTCTGGATGTCGATCAGCACGTTCTCGTAGGAGCGCATCGCCGCGGCGACGTTGGCGAGGCCGACGCGGGTGTTCGCGGGCGTCAGGCCGGCGATGTGCTCGTGCGTGAACGTCACGTCCACGATCAGCCGTTCCTGTTTCGCCTGGTCGAGAATCGACAGGAACTGCGCCATCTCGGTGGCGCGCAGCGAGCCGTCGCCGTTCAGGATCTGCGGGCCTGTGTCGAGCAGCGGCCAGATGCGGAAGCCGTCGAAGCCGAGCGTCTTCATCAGGTGCAGATCGGCGATCACGTTCGGGGCGCCCATGCCTCCGAAGTAGGTCACGAACGTGAGGAACTTCGGCGTGCCGTCGATCGTGAAGCGATCGCCCTGGATGCCGAGCTTCTGCGCGCGCGCGTCCGCCGCGCCGCCGAACATGCACGCGAGCACGACGGCGGCGGCGGCCAGCCGGCGCGGTCGGCCGAGTCGGTGGGTTCTGGTGACGATCCCCGGGGTCATGTGAGCCGAATTACTTTTTGGTCAGCTTCTTCATGTACGCTTCGAGCTTGTCGTTCTCGTACTTCACGGTGTTGAGGAAGAGGCTTTCCGCGAGGTACGTGCGGCGTTCCGCGTCGCTCATCTGATCGATGAGGTGGTGGATCTCCTTCACGATGTCCTCGAACGATCGCTCGAGCTCGCGCTTGGCGGTCACTTCCTGGTAGAGCGCCTCCATGATCGACAGCAGGTCGCCGTCGAGATCGACCGGCGCGCCGTTGGTGGTCTTGATGGTCCGCATCGCTAAGCCCCGAAGCTTTTGACGGCGCTCGGCTCGTCGGCGTGGATCTCGATGAAGTTCTGCGCGCCGGTCATCGTCAGCATCGTCTCGACGCGCTTCTGGACGCCCGACAGCTTCAGATGGCCGCCGGCGTTGTGGACCTGCCGGTAGAGATCCATCAGGCAGCCGATCGTCGCGCTGTCGACGTAGGTGACCGGCGTCAGATCGATCAGGATGTCCTTCCTGCCCGAGGCGATCAAGCCGGCGACGGCGGACGAGAAGTCGGCGAGGATCGGATACATGAGGCGCGCTTCGCCGACGCGCACGATGCCGATGCCGCCCGACGTTTCGGTTTTCACATTCATCAGTACGCTCCCGTCCGTTTCAGCTCCGCCCGGGCCGGCCCGAAATCATCGCCGCGCAGCTTGCGGATCTGGCGCGCGAGCTCGGTGCGGCCGCGGTTGATGCGCGACTTGACCGTCCCCTCCGGCAGCCGGAGGCGATCCGCGATCTCCTGGTACGACAGCTCCTGGATGTCCCGCAACAGCACCGCCGTGCGCAGCGTCTCGGGCAGCGCCGCCATCGCCTCCTTCAGCAGCTGCACGCGATCCTGCTGCTCGAGCGCGGCGACCGGCCCGGGATCGTGCGACTGCGGCGACAGCTCGTTCGCGTCGACGTCACGGTCGATCGTCTCGCGCTCCTTGCGCACGCTGCGGTAGTGATCGATGCACAGGTTGCGGCTGATGCTGATCAGCCACGTCTGGAAGTTCGCCCGACGATCGAAGGTGTCGAGCGACTTGAAGATCTTCAGGAAGATCTCCTGCGCGAGATCCTCGGCTTCGTCGTGCTTGCCGACGAACTTGTACGCGACGTTGAACACCTTGCGCCAGTACTGGCGGACGATCAGCTCCCAGGCGGCCTGATCGCCCTGCAGGCAGCGTTGAATGAGCGCCTCGATCGCGTCTGCCGACTCCGGCGTCATGAGGGTTGAGTAGAATAGCGTATCACGTTGTCCCAGCCCGCCTTTGCGCCCGGGTTCTCCCGCCGCGATCACGACCTCGTCTGCGACGGCGTGCCGCTCGCCGAGATCGCCGCCGCCGTCGGCACGCCGCTGTACGTCTACAGCGCGGCGGCGCTGCGCGATCGGTATCACGCCGTCGACGACGCGTTCGGCGGCTATCCGCACGCGGTGCACTACGCGCTGAAGGCGAACTCGACGCTGGCGATCGTGCGGCTGCTGCGGTCGCTCGGGAGCGCGGCCGACGCGAACTCGGCGTGGGAGATCGAGGTCGCGCGCAGGGCGGGCTTCGAGCCGTCGCAGATCGTCTTCACCGGCGTCGGCAAGTCGCCCGAGGAGCTCGAGTGCGCGGCGTCGCTGCCGCTCAAGGCGATCAACGTCGAATCGGCCGGCGAGCTGGCGCGCGTCGAAGCGATCGCGGCCAGGCTCGGGCGGAGGGCGCGCGTCGCGATGCGCCTCAATCCGGACATCGACGCGCAGAGCCATCCCCACATCTCGACGGGGCTGAAGATCAACAAGTTCGGCGTGCCGCTGGACGAAGCGCGCGCGGTGCTCGGGACGCTCGGGATGCGTCCGTCGCTCGCGCTCGTCGCGGTCCACGTCCACGTCGGATCGCAGATCACGTCGCTCGATCCGCTGAAGCGCGCGGCGGCGCTCGCCGTGGAGGTGAGCGAGGAGCTGCGGCGCGGCGGCGCGCCGCTCGAATACGTCGATCTGGGCGGCGGGCTCGGCGTGTCGTACGACGGCAGTGCCGTACCGTCGGCGCGCGACTACGTATCGGCGCTCGTCGGGGAAGTGCGGCGCTCGGGGCTGCCGATCGTCGTCGAACCGGGGCGCGCGATTGCCGCGCCCGCCGGCGTCCTCGTCGCGCGCGTCGTCGACGTGAAGCCGCGCGATGAGTCGAGCGACTTCGCCATCATCGACGCGGGGATGACCGAGCTGCTGCGGCCGGCGCTCTACGGCGCGTTCCACCGGATCGAGCCGGTTGCCGCGCGCGGCGGCGCGGCGGAGCGGCGATACGAGATCGTCGGCCCGGTCTGCGAGAGCAGCGACGTGGTCGGCCGCGATCGTCTGCTGCCGCCGCTCGCGCCGGGAGACCTCGTCGCGATCCGCGACGTGGGCGCCTACGGGTCGGCGATGGCGTCGAACTACAATCGCCGTCCGCTGCCGGCCGAAGTCCTGGTGGACGAAGGCGAGTGGCGCGTGATCCGCCGCCGGCAGACGATCGACGATCAGCTCGCGCTCGAGACGTGACGTGACGACGTGCGACGCAGAACACCCAGAGCTCGCAGAAGTTCAATTGAACTCGAACCCTGAACAGCAACGACAACCCCGAACCAGAACGCTGAACGCTGAACGCTGAACTCGACGTATCAATGCCCGGTGTCCTTATTGCATTCGAAGGCCTCGACCAGAGCGGCAAGCAGACGCAGGCCGAACTGCTCCGCGACCGGCTGAAAGAGGACGGCCGGAAAGCGCGCCTCGTGTCGTTCCCCGACTACGGCACCTCGATCGGCGAGGAGATCGCGCGCGCGCTGCAGGGCGAACGCGAGTACGGCGCCGACGTCATGCAGCTGCTCTACGTCGCCAACCGCTACGAGCGCAAGCCCGATCTCGAGCGGTGGCTCGACGGCGGTCTGATTCTGGTGTGCGATCGCTACCGCGCCTCGAGC
>QHWK01000492.1:0-8204 GCA_003223775.1 Acidobacteriota bacterium | reverse complement strand
CAGGCGATGGCGAACGGCTGGCTGGTCGTCGACGGCGAGCGAGCGAAAGAGACGATCGCGGGCGACGTCTACGCCGCCGCGCAGGAGCTCCTGCCGTGAGGTCGGAGCGGGGTCGGAACCGGCGTGTCGTGACGCGGTTCCGGGCAGCGTGCGCTACGAGGACATGCGGCCGACGACGCGTGCGGCCGTCAACGCGCGGACTTCGGCGACGCCCGCGGCCTTGAGGGCGCGCGCGCATGCCTCGAGCGTCGCGCCCGTCGTGCTCACGTCGTCGACGAGGACGACGCAGCCTCCGGCGAGCGCCGCGGCAGCCGGCGTGGCCGCGAACCCGTCCCGCACGTTGCGGTGGCGCTGCGCCGCCGGCAGTTCGGTCTGCGTCTTCGTCGCGCGCGTGCGGACCAGCGCGCGCACGAGGGGGAGCCCGAGGTGGCGCGCGAGATCGTCGGCCTGATTGAAGCCGCGACGGCGGCGGCGCGATCCGTGGAGCGGCACCGGGACGGCGCACGCCGCGCCGGCGAGCAGGTCCGCGCCGCGCTGCCGCATCAACGCGGCAATCGGCTTCGCCAGCGACCGCCGCCCGTCGTATTTCAACGCGTGAATCACGGCGCGCAGCGCGCCGTCGTACGCGCCGATGGCGCGCGCGCGATCGACGGCGCGCGTCGATCGCCGGCACCGCGCGCACTGCTGCCGCGGGACGCTGACGACGCGCCACGACGGCAGCGGATCGCCGCAGCGGTCGCAGATGGGCGGCGTCAGCGGCAGAATCGACCGCCAGCAGCGCGCGCAGACCGGCCCGCGCGTCGGACTGTCGAGCAGCTCGTCGCACGCCGCGCATGCGGGCGCCAGCACGACTGCGACAATCGCGTCGACGATCCGCAATCCGCGGTCGATTCCGGAAACCCCAATCATCCCCATTCCGCGATGTCACTCGATGCCGTATCGCTTCCGTTTTTCCCAGAGCGCCTTGCGGCTGATTCCGAGAATCTTCGCCGCGTCCGTCTGATTGCCGCGCGTATGCTTCAACGTCGCGGCGATGTAGCGCGCCTCGACCTGATCGAGCGTCGGGCGGTGGGCGAGCGCGCTCTCGGCAGCGAGCGCCGGCGCCTCGAGAATTTCGGGCGGCAGATGATCGAGCGCGATCGTGGGCGCGCGGTCCGCCGCCTGCACCGCCCGCTCGACGGCGTGGCCGAGCTCGCGGACGTTGCCGGGCCACGCGTAGTCGCGCAGCGCTGCCGCGGCGTCGCGCGTCAGCACGGGCGCCTCGCGCCGCGCCGCCGCGGACGCGCGCCGCAGGAAGTAGCGCGCGAGCGGCAGGATGTCGTCGCGCCGCTCGCGCAGCGGCGGCACGACGATCGGCAGGACGCGCAGGCGGTGATAGAGATCGCCGCGGAACGTGCCGCCGACGACGAGCTCTTCGACGCGCGCGTCGGCTGAGGCGACGATGCGCGCCATCACCGCGATCGGCGTCGATCCGCCCAACCGCTCGACGCGCTTGTCCTCGACGATGCGCAGCAGCTTGCCCTGGGCCTCGATCGACAGCTCGGTGACCGCGTCGAGGAACACCGTGCCGCCGCCGGCGATCTCGAAGCGGCCCGCGCGCGCGACGAGCGCGTGCGTAAACGCGCCGCGCTCGTGGCCGAAGAGCTCCGAATCGATCAGCGTCGGCGAGAGGCTCGCGCAGTCGACCGTGACGAACGGCGCCGTGGCGCGCGCGCTGCGCGCGTGCAGCTCGCGTGCGACGGCGTTCTTGCCGGCGCCGGTCTCGCCCGCGATGAGGACGTTCGAATCGGCCCGCGCGAAGCGGCGAATCTGCTCGACGAGCGCCCGCATCACGCGACTGTGCGCGATGAAGCGGTGCGCCGCCACGTCAGCGGCCGGACGCGACGTCGATGCGCTCCGCGTTCCCCCACAGCCGCTCGAGGCTGTAGAAGGCGCGCGTCTCGGGCGCGAACACGTGCACGATGAAATCGAAGTAGTCGATCAGGATCCATTCGGAGCGGTCGTAGCCCTCGACGTGCGCCGGCTTCGCCCCGTCGCCGCCGGCAATGGTCTCCATCACCGCGTCGGCAATCGCGCGCACCTGCCGCGCGTTGGCGCCCGACGCGATCACGAAGAAGTCGGTGAAGCCGGCCGCCTTCCGCAGATCGAGCACGACGAGATCGATTGCCTTCTTGTCCTCGGCCGCGTCGATCGTGCGTTCGATCTGCGCGGGCAGCCGCGTCGGTTTTCGGCGCTTCTCAGTCTTGGCCATGCAACCTGCCTGCCGGCGCGCGCGCGCCCACATTCGTGGCGCGCCGCTCCGGCGTCGTCGACCGGTAAAGTCCGTGCTGTTCAATGTGTTGCTGCACGCGCGGCGGCACCATCCCGTCGATCGGCGCGCCCGTCGCCAGCCGGCTGCGGATCGCCGTGGATGAAACATCCGCGGTCACGGCGTCGAGCAAAAAAATCACCGGCGCGCGCGAGCCGACGAGATCGCCGGGGCGCCGCACCATCCGATCCGCAAGATGCGGCAGCCGCTCGACAAGCGCCGCCGCCGGAAAGCGCGGCCGCGACACGACGACGAAGTGCGCCGCCTGGAGGATGTCCGGGTAGTCGCGCCACGACGCGATGTCGGCGAACGCGTCGGCGCCGATCACGAAGCACAGCTCGATCGGCTCGTAGCCGCGGCCGTGGAGCTCGCGCAGCGTGCGCGACGTGTACGACGGCGTCTCGTGGCGCAGTTCGACGTCCGCCGCGCGCCACGTCGGGCGATCGATCGTCGTCAGCGCGACCATCGCGAAGCGGTGATAGGACGAGGCCTCCGGCGGCGGCCGGTGCGGCGGCACGTGCGAGGTGATGATCTGCACCTCGGAGAGATCGAGCGCGGCGTGCGCCGCGTCGCCGATGTCGACGTGGCCGCGGTGAATGGGATCGAACGTGCCGCCGAGGATGCCGATGCGACGCGCTGGGGCCGTCATGCGTCAGGCTGCAGACTTCCGCGATTCGGCGAGCCGCCGCCACATCGCCTCGAGCAGCGCCGGCATGCCTTCGCCGGTTACGCCGGAGATCTGCAGGAACGGCAGATCGAGCTGCGCCGCGCGCCGCTGCAGCGCCGCGACCGCCTCCGCGCGATCCGCGCCGAGCGCGTCGATCTTGTCCGCGGCGACGATCTGCGGCTTGGCCGCCAGCGTCGGCTGAAAGAGCTCGAGCTCGCGGCGCACGGTGTCGAGATCGTCCACCGGATCCCGTCCGCTCGCGCCCGACACGTCCACCACGTGCACGAGCACCTTCGTACGCTCGAGGTGCCGCAGGAACTGGTGCCCGAGCCCGAGGCCCCGGTGCGCGCCTTCGATCAGCCCCGGCACGTCGGCGACGACGAAGCTGCGATCGTCGCTGAGGCGCACGACGCCGAGATTCGGCGTCAGCGTCGTGAACGGGTAATCGGCGATCTTCGGACGCGCCGCGGAGACGCGCGCGATGAGCGTCGACTTGCCCGCGTTCGGGAAGCCGACGAGCCCGACGTCGGCGAGCAGCTTCAGCTCGAGCCGCAGATCCTTGATCTCGCCAGGCTCGCCCGGCTGCACCTTGCGTGGCGCGCGGTTGGTGGACGTCGCGAAGCGCGCGTTGCCGAGGCCGCCGCGCCCGCCTTTCGCGACGAGCACGCGCTGCCCTTCTTCGGCGAGATCGGCGAGCAGGCGACTCGGCTGATCGGGATCGGCGCTCTTCTCGTACACGAGCGTGCCGATCGGCACCGCGAGCTCGAGGTCCTCGCCGGCGTGGCCGGTGCGATTCGATCCCATTCCGTGCGCGCCGCGCGCGGCGGAGAATTCGGGATGGAACCGGAAGTTGATCAGCGTGTTGATGTGAGGGCTGGCGACGACGTAGACCGAGCCGCCGTGGCCGCCGTCGCCGCCGCTCGGCCCGCCGCGCGGCACGAACTTCTCGCGGCGGAACGCGAGGCAGCCGCGCCCGCCGCCGCCGGCCTCGACGTGGATGTCGACTTCGTCTACAAACATACAATTGGCGATTTGGCGGCGCGCGCCGCCAACTCACCAATTTTCATGATTCGATCGGCAGGATGCTGATGATGCGCCCGCGCGCGCCGTGGTTCTCGAAGCGCACGCGGCCTTCGATCTTCGCGAAGATGGTGTCGTCCTTGCCGAGTCCCGCGTTCAGGCCGGGCCTTGTCCTTTTTTATGAGCCATTGCTGAATCCCTGAGGAGGCTAGACGACGATTTCGGTAATTCTCACTCGCGTGTAGACGGCGCGATGCCCCTTCGTCCGGCGCATGCCCTTGCGTCGCTTTTTCTTGAACACGCGGATCTTCGGGCCGCGCGCTTCGCCCTCGACCACCGCGTGAATCTTGGCGTTCGCGACAAACGGGGCGCCGGCGAGCACTTCGCCGCCATCCTTCTCGACGAAGAGCACCTGCTCGAGCGTCACGTTGGCGCCCGGCTCAGCCACGGTGCCGTCAACCAGGGCGACGTCGCCGGGGGACACCTTCAGCTGACGACCGGCCGTCTGGATGATTGCGTACATAATCGACACCTGCGCAAAAGGGATATTGTAGCGGAGTTCCCGTGAACGGCAAAGCTGGGCGTGCTTTAGCGGCGGCGCACGCCGGGCAGGCCGACGAGCACGGCGCGCGGATGAATCGTCACTTCAGCAGCACGCGGGTGCCGCGGATTTTCTGGCTGCTGAGCGCGCTCAGGAAATTCGGCACGAGCCGGTCCATGAGCTCGAAGTACGAGGAGAGCGCCGGCGTGTTCTGCTGCGCGTTGTAGAGGATCTCTTCGCGGTAGCTCTCCGAGTACATCGTCGCGCCGGTGCGGCCGTCGATGAAGACGAACTTCGGACGCAGCACAAAACCCTTGCGCTCCATGTAGGTGCGCATCGGCATCACGCGGCGGCGCCCGAGGTTGTCGAACGTCTCCTGATCGCGCTGCACGAAGCCGGACGTCGAGCGGCTCATGAACAGCACGGTGCCGGTGACGATGAGCGGATTCTGGAATTCCTCGCCGATCCGCTTCCAGTACGCCGTGTTGGCGAAGAGCCGCTCGTACGGCTCGAGATCCTTTTCGTCCTTGATCGTCGCGGGCAGCGTGACGCCCTGCGCGCCGCGATCGGATCCGCCGTTGCCGCTCGAGGCGCGCGGCGGCGCGCCGCCCTCGCGCGGGCCGGCCGAGTCCTCGTTGCTGCCGCCCTGGCTCTGATCGCGGGCGACGTCGATGAGCGGCACGACGTCGGCGTCGATGACGCGCAGCGACGATTTGGTGCGCAGCTGGCTGCGCAGCAGACGGACAGTTTCCTGATTCGCGTCGACGTCGTCGGTGCCGCCGGCGACGAATCCGTAGACGAGCACGCGCTGGAACGGCGACACGTCGAGCTTGGGCTGGATCGGCGTCTCGATCGGGATCTCGAAGTAATCGGTGCCGCAGGCGGCGGCGAACGCGGCCAGCGTAGCGGCCGCGCAGGCGAGCGCGAGGCGGCGCATTCCGGACGCGGCGCTATTTTTCTTTCTGAGCGGTCCGATCATTGATTTCCTTGAACAGCTCGTAGTTCTGCCGGACCTGCGAATTGTTGGGATCGAGCTCGAGCGCTTTTTCGTACGCCTTGCGCGCCTTGTCGAGCTGCCCCTCGTGCTCGTATCCGATCGCGAGATCGTTGTACGCCGCCGCGTAGGTCGGATCGATCTCGGTCGCCTTCTCCCAGCGGTAGATCGCCTCGCGCCAGAGGCCGCGCTGCGCGACGCTGATGCCGAATTCGACCTGCGACTTCGCGTCTTTTTTCGCGTCGGCGGCGACGAGCGACGTCGACGACAGGACGCCGACACACGCGACGATCGCGATCGCAGTCGCCTTCATAGTTGATAGACGGCCACTATACCGTACCTGCCTCCCCGACCGAGCAAGCGATATGCCATGGCTCGACCGAAAAATCCGGCCGTTTTTGCACGATCTCGCGGGCCGCTTTTACGAAAGACGGGCACGCTGTCCCGCGCCCGCGAGGTGCGGCCATGAGCGTTCTGCCGGATTTTGTCGCGCTGTCGCTGCTGCCGCCGTGGCTGTGGCGGCGTGCCGTTGAGGCGCTGCGCGCGGGCGAGCCGCCGGCGGCGATCGTCGCGCGGCTGGCGCGGCGGCGTTCCGACGCCTCCGGCGACGAAGCGACGCTGCGCGGCCGCGCGGCAGCGGCGATTGCGCGCGCGCTCGCCTCCGGCATTGGCGCCACTGCGTGGAACGATCCTGCGTACCCCGCCACGCTGACGACGATCGTCGATCCGCCGTTCGTGATCTGGACGCGCGGGCGCGCCGCCGCGCTGCACGCGCACGCGGTTGCGATCGTCGGATCGCGCGCCGCGTCGCCGTATGCGTTGTCGGTCGCCGAGCAGCTCGCGCACGATCTGGCCGCTCGCGGCCTCGCGATCGTGAGCGGCCTCGCGCGCGGCGTCGATTCGGCGGCGCACCGCGGCGCGATCGCGGCCGGCGGCGTCACGATTGCGGTCCTCGGATCGGGCGTCGATCGCATCTATCCGGCGGAGCACGCCTCGCTCGCGCGCGCGATCGACGAGCGCGGCGCGGTCATCAGCGAGCTCGTGCCGGGAACGCCGCCGGCGCCGTTCTTCTTTCCGCTCCGCAACCGCGTCATCAGCGGCCTCTCGCGCGCCGTTGTCGTCGTCGAGGCGAACGAGAAGAGCGGATCGCTCATCACCGCGCGCTGCGCGCTCGAGCAGGGGCGCGATGTGCTCGCGGTTCCGGGCAACGTGCTCACGGGGCGCAACCGCGGCGCGCATGCGCTGCTGCGCGACGGCGCCAGGATCGTCGAGTCCGCCGACGACATTCTCGAGGAGCTCGGCATGCAGCCGCGCGGCGCGGGCGGCGCGCGCGCGTCGGCGGCGCCGCCGGGCGATCCGATCCTGGCGTGCTTGACCCCCGGCGAGCCGTCGGATCTCGACGCGATCGCCGAGCGCTCCGGCCTCGGCGCGTCGAAGCTGCTGCCGCGGCTGCTCGACCTCGAGCTGCGGGGCGCGATCGCGCGCGTCGGTGGCGGCCGCTTCGTGCGAATTGACAGAACGTGCTAGGGTGAACAGGGAATGGCGAAGACATTGGTGATCGTCGAGTCGCCGGCGAAGGCGCGGACGATCGAGCGGATTCTGAAGGAAGGCTACGAGGTGCGGGCGAGCTACGGGCACGTCCGCGATCTGCCGGAGTCGGCCGACGAGATTCCCGAAGAGATCAAGAAGAAGAAGTGGGGGCGGCTCGGCGTCGACACCGACGGCAATTTCACGCCGTACTACGTCGTGCCGAACGACAAGCGCAAGTACGTGCAGGCGCTGAAGGCCGCGCTCAAAGGCGCATCGCAGGAAGGTGCCGGTGAAGCGGATCGTCTTTCACGAGATCACGGAGGAGGCGATTCTCGATGCGGTGAAGGACGCGCAGGACGTCGACGAGAATCTCGTCCGCGCGCAGGAGAGCCGCCGCATCCTCGATCGCCTGTACGGCTACACGATCTCGCCCGTGCTCTGGAAGAAGGTGCAGACGGGCCTCAGCGCCGGCCGCGTGCAGAGCGTCGCGGTCCGGCTGATCGTCGACCGCGAGGAGCAGCGTCTCGCGTTTCGCGCCGCGACGTACTGGGATCTCGAGGCGAGGCTGTCGGGCGAAGGGCGCGAGTTCACGGCGACGCTCGCGCGGTTCGGCGACGAGCGCGTCGCGACCGGCAAGGATTTCGACGCCAGCGGCGCGCTGACGGGCAAGAACGCGCGCGTGCTCGCCGAGAGCGACAGCCGCGCGCTCGTCGACGCGCTGTGGAAGAACATCCCGTGGACGGTCAGCTCCGTCGACGAGAAGCCCGGCGTCGAACGTCCCGCGCCGCCCTTCACGACCTCGACGCTCACGCAGGAAGCGAGCCGCAAGCTCGGGTTCTCGACCGAGCGCACGATGCAGTCGGCGCAGCGCCTGTTCCAGGACGGCCACATCTCGTATCACCGCACGGACTCGACGACGCTCAGCGAGAGGGCGCTCGCGGAATCGGCCGCCGCAATACGCAGCATGTTCGGCGACGACTACCACGCCGGCCCGCGCCGCTACGCGACGAAGGTGAAGAACGCGCAGGAGGCGCACGAAGCGATCCGTCCGTCGAACTTCGCGGCGACGCCGTCCACGATCGGCCTCGATCGCGACGACGCGAGAATCTACGAGCTGATCTGGAAGCGCACGATGGCGTCGCAG
>QHWK01000491.1 GCA_003223775.1 Acidobacteriota bacterium | reverse complement strand
GCGGTCGGTCACCGACAGCCGCAGATTGCGCAAGGGCCGGCCGAGGAGGTCGTTCATCGGGAGTCGAGGATTGTAAACCGGCGGCTGCCCGGGATGAAAGGCCTGGACGCAATCTGGCCGGCGAACTGGCGGCTCCAGCGGCCCGGTACCGCCGTGCGGCACGATGGGCAGCGGCCGTCGGGGGTGATGTGGTATTCGCGGATGTAATACCCGTAGCGCGCGATCAGCAGGGCGTGGCAGGACGCGCAGTGCGTGTCCTCGAGGTCGCCGACCTCGCCGGGCAGATTGCCGGCGTAGACGTAGCGCAGCCCGTTCGCGCGCCCGATGTCGGCTGCCTCGAGGAGCATCTCCGCCGTCGTGTTCTGCGGATCGGTCATCTTGTAGTCGCCGTGGAACGCCGTCACGTGCCACGGGATGTCGGGAGACACGCTCGCGACGAACTCGGTGAGCCGCCGCAGCTCGTCGCGCGAATCGTTGAAGCCCGGGATCAGCAGCGTCACGATCTCCAGCCAGAAATCCATCGCGTGGAGCCGGCGAATCGTGTCGAGGATCGGCGCGAGGCGGCCGCCAAGCTCGCGATAGTGCCGATCGTCGAAGCTCTTCAGGTCGACTTTGTAGAGATCGACCCACGGCCGTAGATATTCGAGGACCTGCGGCGTGCCGTTGCCGTTCGAGACGAAGCCTGTCGTGAGACCCGACGCTTTCGCGTCCTTGAAGACGGCCACCGCCCACTCGCTCGTGATCAGCGGCTCGTTGTAGGTGCTGACCATCACGCGCGCGCGCTGGCGCAGCGCGTCGCGCACGAGATCCTCCGGCGACGTCCGGAGCGGCGGCGCGACCGCGGCCGGATCGCGCAGCGCCTGGGACGTCACCCAGTTCTGGCAGTAGCCGCAGTGCAGATCGCAGCCGAGCATGCCGAAGCTGTAGGCGAGCGCGCCCGGGTGCGCGTGGAAAAACGGTTTCTTCTCAATCGGATCGCACTGCACGCCGCCGACGTATCCCCACGGGACGAGGAGCCGCCCGCCCTCGTTGAAGCGGACCTTGCAGACGCCGATGGCGCCTTCGGGCAGCGGGCAGCAGTGGCCGCACGCATAGCAGCGCAGGCGGCCGTCGCTCAACGTTTCGTACAGCTCGCCCTCGCGGGTCTCGCGCGCGAGCACCTCAGCCAGTGTGGACATGAAAACTTCATTGTACGATGCGGCTGGCACGTTCGTTGACAGCTCGACCGGCGGAGGTCCGAAATGCGCGCGTGTCTCCTCTCTATATGCCTTTGCATGGCTGTGCTGTTGCCGAAAACGGGAAGCGCTCAGGCGTTCGCGGTCCGCACGCCAGCGCCCGACGTGACGGCCGTCGCCGCCGACTGGCAGATCAACAGCGATCCGATCGTCGTCACCGGACTCATCTATTACCCGACGCGCGCGTTTCGCATGTTCGACGGCCAGGTGATGGCGCAGATCGCGGTGTTCGATCGCATCCCCGTCTACGCCGACACGACGCTCGAACCCTACAGCGTGGTCTACGTGCCGGTTGGACGCGCTCGCATGCGCGAGTACGAGCGCCGCCGCGATCGGGATCTCGCGGGCACGACCGGCAGCCGCGCGCCGTCGTTTCCGGTCGCCATCGCGACCGATCGCGCGCCGCGCGAACCGGCGCCTGGCACGGCGAGCATGAGCGGCGCAGTCGGGACGACGGGCATCATCGCGACGGGCGAGAGCGCCGCGACGGCCGCGCCGAGTGCGAGCGGCGGCGCGGGAACGACCGGCGCGAGCGCCTCGACATCGACGACGCAGACGTCGGCGATCGGCACCACGTTCTCGCCCGATCGGGGACGCAGCCGGCGGCCGCTCATCGAATCGATTCCCGCGCCGAGCGCCACCAGCAACGGCGTGTGGCTCGAGTTCAACGGCGCGCGGTGGTATCTCGACGGCCCGGCCGCGACCTTCTCGCCCGATCGCTTCGAGCCGGTGGGGGAGTACCGCGGCTTCGCGGTCTATCGCGACAGGCGCAGCACGAAAAACGAAATCTGGATCTCGGTCGTCAAGGACGGGCCGGTCGCGCCCTACGCGAAGCGGTGACGCGTCATGGCTGATGGCTGATGGCTGATGGCTATGGCATATTGTCGATCGATGGCATCAGCCACAGCCATCAGCCATTAGCCATCAGCCATTAGCCATTGACGATGTTCCGCTTCCCGCGAGCGGTCTGGCTGCTCGGGTGGGTTTCGCTGGCGACCGACTCCGCGACCGAGGCGATCTATCCGCTGCTCCCGTTCTTCCTCACGCGCGTGCTCGGTGCAGGCGCCGTGTCGCTCGGCGTCGTCGAAGGCGCCGCCGAAGCGGTCAACAGCGTCCTCAAAATCTGGTCGGGGCGGGTCGCGGATCGCGCGAGGGCGAAGCGGCCGCTGGTGCTCTTCGGCTACAGCGTGTCGTCGATCGCGCGGCCGTTCATCGCCATCACGACGTCGTGGACGCAGGTGTTTGCCGTCCGTGTGCTCGATCGTGTCGGCAAAGGCGTTCGCGGCGCGCCCCGCGACGCGATGCTCGCCGCGTGGGCGACGCCCGCGACGCGCGGCAGCGTGTACGGGTTTCACCGCGCGATGGACCATCTCGGCGCGGTCGTGGGTCCGCTGCTCGCCTCGCTGTTCCTGTTCTTCTTCCCCGATCGCTACCGCACGCTGTTCGCGCTGACGATCGTTCCCGGCGCGATCGCCGTGACGCTCGTGTTCTTCGTCCCTGAATCGGCGCCGGATCGCGAGCGCGGCGTCGCGGCCGGCGTCTCGCCCGCGCGGCGCACGGCGGACGCGCCGGCGATGAAGATGCCGCGCGAGTTCACCGCGTTAATGCTGGTGCTCACGCGGTTCACGCTCGGCAAGTCCTCGGACGCGTTCCTGTTGTTGAAGCTGACCGACGCCGCGGGATCCGCGCGGTGGGTTCCGCTGATGTGGTCCGCGCTGCACGTCGTGAAAGCGACCGTGTCGGTCGCCGGCGGCCGCTGGTCCGATCGAATCGGCCGGCGCACGGTGATTGCGATCGGCTGGCTGGTCTACGCAGCCGTCTACGCGGGGTTTGCGATGAGCGCGGCGCTGCCGGCGCTGCTGGCGTGGTTCCTCGTCTACGGCTTCTATTTCGGCTTCGCCGAGGGCACGGAGAAAGCGCTCGTCGCCGACATCGCGCCGGCCTCGCGCCTCGGCGTCGCGTTCGGCGTCTATAACGCGGTCGCCGGCATCGGCGCGCTCGCCGCGAGCGTCGTCTTCGGGTTGCTGTGGTCGGCGTTCGGCGCGGCGATCGCGTTCGGCGTCGGCGCCGCGCTGGCGCTCGCGGCGACAGCGCTGCTCGTCCTCGTCGTCCCGCTGCCGCGGCAGTCGCTATAATTCCTTCTACCCGTGGCGCGCATTCTCGTCACCAACGACGACGGCTACCGATCGGAGGGGATTCACGCGCTCGCGCGCGCGCTGCGCGCGGTTGGCGAGGTGACGATCGTCGCGCCGACCACCGAGGCGAGCGCGATCGGCCATGCGCTCACGCTGCGCCATCCGCTCCGGCTCGATCGCATCGAGGATCGCGTGTTCGCCGTCGAGGGGACGCCGACCGACTGCGTCAACGTCGCGGTCACCCACGTCTTCAAGGGACTGCCGGACCTGGTAATCTCGGGCATCAACAAGGGATGGAATCTCGGCGACGACATCACCTATTCGGGCACCGTCGCCGGCGCGCTCGAAGGCGCGCTGCTGGGGATTCCCGCGATGGCCGTCTCGCTGCGCCAGACACGCGGCGACTACGACTTCAGCTACGCGGCGCGCGCCGCGGCGACGCTCGCCGAGGCGATGCTGCGCCGGCCGCTGGCGGCGCGGACGTTTCTCAACATCAACGTGCCGAAGGGGCAGCCGCAGGGCTATCGTGTCACCGTCCAGGCGAAGCGCAATCACGTGACGTCGGTATCGGAGCGACACGATCCGAAGGGGCGGCCGTACTACTGGATCGAAGAAGGGCAGAACGAGTGGGAGCCGCACGATCGCTCCGACTACCAGGCGGTGCGCGACGGCTATATTTCCGTGACGCCGCTGCAGCCGGATCTGACGGCGCACGATGCGCTGGCGGACGTCGAGACGCTGACGGTCGAAACCGAGCCGGTGCGGTAGCATCGAGGCGCGCGAGCGGTGGCGCTCGCGGAGGAGGACGGCATGCGGCGCGCTGTCGTGGCGGCGGTGGTGGTCGTCGGCCTGGGCTTCGCGCGTCCGCAGGCGGCCGGCGCGCCGAAGCGGCGTCCGCTCGGGCCGGGCGAACGCGAGGCGGTGCTCGCCCTGCTCAAGGCGGTCGATCTCGTGCAGCAGACCGACGCATCGGCTGACACGGGCCTCGCGTGGACGAACCACTTACTGAAATCGGCGGATCAACTCGTCTACGTCCCATTCCGGCTGACGCTCGATCGGGGCACGAGCGTGAAGACGGCGGCGCTGTACGTGCGCGCGGTGTCGCGGCACGACGGCATGCGGTCTGCGCAGGAGCGGTCGTTTCTCCGCGACTGGGTGCTGCACGGCGGCGACGCGCCGCCGCGCAGCACCGGCGAGACCGTCTTCATCGGGCCGGGCGAGATGCCGGTCGGCGGCCCCGGGATCACGTCGACGCGCCAGGCGACGGCGGCGGCGGCGCAGGCGTCGGCCGCGCTCACGCTGCGCGAGCGCGAGTACGAGAAGCAGCGGCGCGAGAACGAGGCGGCCAAGCAGCGCGAGGAGACGAAGGGCCGCGATCCGTTCCTGTTTCCGTTCGAGGACTACTGGTTCTTCGACAACAAGGGCGGCGCCGTCGAGCGCGCGCTCGCGCTGCCGCCGGGCGAGTACGACGTGTACGCGGCGGTGATCGATCGCGCGCGGCTGAAGACGTCGAGCGCGGCGATCCTCCGGCGCACGCTGACCGTCCCCGATCTCTCCGACGAGCTCGCGGTCAGCAGCCTCATTCTCGCGAAGGACGTCCGTCAGCTGAGCGCGCCGCTCGGGTGGGAACAGCAGGTCGAGCATCCGTACACGTTCGGCCATGCGGAGATCCTGCCCGTGACGACGTCGTCCTTCACGCGCGACGATGTGCTGACCGTCGTCTATCAGATCGTGAACTACGGCGCGCCGGATTCCGATCTGCTCGCCGACTACGCGTTCTATCGCGTCGACGAGGCGCGTGTGCTGTTCAACCGCACCAACTCGCAGCAGCTGACCGACGCCGATCTGCCGAAGCCGGGCGCGTGGGACACGTCGGCGTTCACGACGCAGTCGGTCCCGCTGCGGCCGTTCCCGCCGGGTCAGTACGAACTGGAGGTCACCGTGCGCGATCGGCTGACGCGCGGCACGGCGAAGGGCGTCGTGGCGTTCACCGTGCGGAGTGAGGTAAGATAGCGGTTCGCCCGGTCGGGGCGTGGCTCAGCCTGGTAGAGCACTCGGTTCGGGACCGAGGGGTCGGAGGTTCAAATCCTCTCGCCCCGACCAATTGACACTTTTCGGGAGGCCAGATTCCTAGGGAGTCTGGCCTC
>QHWK01000490.1 GCA_003223775.1 Acidobacteriota bacterium | reverse complement strand
TCGATCCGGCGTCGACGGGCACGACGATCGTCCGCGGCTCGTACGGGATCTATTACGACCAGGCGCTCGTCGGCATCTTCGAGCAGAATTCGTTCACGAACCCGCCGTACGTGTTCACGACGAACATTCTGAACGCGCGGCTGTCGAACCCGGGCTCCGGCACGACGAGCACGACCGGGGGCGTGCCGAACCTGATTGGCAACGGCGACGACTTCAGGACGCCCCGCACGCAGCAATGGAACGCCGGCGTGCAGCGGCAGCTCTACGCGCGCGGCGCCGTCGACGTCAGCTACGTCGGCGCGCACGGCGATCGTCTGATCCGTCCGATCGACATCAACTACCCCCAGCCCGCCGACGTCCTGCGGCTCGGCAGCGTCAACCTCGCGCGGCCGTACCTCGGGTACGGGTCGATCACGCTGCGTGAAACGACGGCACGCAGCACCTACTGGGGGCTGCTCACCAGCTTCCGTCACGACGGCGGCGCGGCGGGCACGCTCACGATGAACTACACGCTGAGCCGCAATCAGACCGACGCGAGCAACGATCGCGATGCCATCGACATTCCGCAGAATCCGCTCGACCTGGCGGCCGAATACGCGGACGCGCGGACCGATCGCCGGCACATCTTCACGGCGAACTACGTCTACAACATTCCGTTCATGAAAGACTCGCCGAGCGCGGCCGCGCGAGCCGTCCTGGCGGGCTGGCAGATCGCCGGCATCACGACGATCAACTCCGGCCAGCCGATTCCGCGCATCTCGGAAAGCACGAACGGATTCCTTCGCGGCGGACGGCCGAACATCGTCGGCGATCCGGCCGCGGGCGAGCAGACGGCGAATTTGTTCTGGTTCAACCCGAACGCGTACACACCGGCGGCCGACGGCACGTTCGGCAACTCGGGCCGCGCCGAATTCCGGCAGCCGGGACGCAACCAGACCGATCTCTCGATCTCGAAGAACTGGACGTTCAACCGCACCCAGCGCATCCAGTTTCGCGCCGATGCGATCAACGCGTTCAACCACACGCAGTGGCTCGCGGATCCGCAGGCGGCCGGCCTCGACAACACGTGCACCGTCAGCCTGACGACGTGCAACACGCCGGCGGATACATTTGGCCAGATCCTCGCGGCGCGCGCGCCCCGCGAGATTCAGCTCGGGTTGAAGTTCTATTGGTAACGCAAGAGCGCGAAGGCGGCAAAGGCCGCAGAGACCGAAGCTCAAAAGTGGAATAATGGCGATCATGAAGACCTTCATGCTCACCGTCGCGGCGCTCGTGGCTGCGGCGCTGCCGCTCGCCGCGCAGCAGCATCAGCCCGATCACGACAAGGCGATCGCAGGCGGCGGCACGCTGCCGGCGGGATGGAAGGGACGGATCGACGGCGGCGGCGCGTCGATGGCCGGCGTGAAGATGACGCCGATGGGCGGCGGCGTCCACATCATGAGCGGACCGGCCGCCATCTACTACCGGCAGGCCGACCGGCAGACGGGCGAGTTCGCCGCGAGCGCGACGTTCACGCAGATGGAGCGCGCCGAGCATCCCGAGGCGTACGGGCTCTTCGTCGGCGGCGCGAATCTCGAGAGCGCGACCCAGAAGTACACCTATTTCCTCGTGCGCCAGGACGGCAAGTTCCTCGTCAAGCGCCGCAGCGGCAGCGAGACGCCGACGGTCACCGACTGGACCGACAGCAGCGCGATTCGCAAGCCCGACGCCACGGGCAAGATGAGCAACACGCTCGCGGTGGAAGTGGGCCGCGACAAGGTGCGCTTCCTCGTCAACGGCACGGAGGTGGCGTCGGCCGAGCCGTCGAAGGTGGACGCCGCCGGCATCGCGGGCCTGCGCGTCAACCACAATCTGAACGTGCACGTCGAAGGATTCACCGTCAGGGCCCGCTGATGCCGCGGCGTTCCTGTGCGAGCTGACGCTCGTGGCTGAGACGATCGACTGGCCTGCGCGGCGCCGGTCCCCGCGGCGGCGCGGCGGCCTGTTCCTGCTCGTCGTTCTCGCGATCCTCATCTTCAGCGGCGGCACGGCGCTGTCGTACTACGTCGACGCGCTGTGGTACGGATCGCTCGGCTTCGCCGACGTGTTCTGGCGCACGCTGAACATGCAGGCCGCGGTCTTCAGCGGTTTCACGATCGTCACCTTCGCCGCGCTCTGGCTCTCGTTTCTCGCGCTCAAGCCGCCGCGGCTCGGCGAGCTCGCCGGCCTGCCGATCTTGATCAACGGCCAGCCGGTGAAGCTGCCGGTCGAGCCGGTGATCCGCCTCGTCGCGCTCGCCGGATCGCTCGTCATCGCGGTGATCACCGGCTCGGCGATGGCGGCCGAGTGGCCCACGCTCGCGCTCTACTGGTACGCGAAGCCGGGTCCGACGCCCGTCGATCCGATCTTCGGCCGCCCGCTGACGTTCTATTTCTTCACGCTGCCGGCGTGGCATCTGCTCACCGGCTGGCTGCTGACGCTGTCGATCATCATCGGCGGCGTCGCGGTGTTCTTCGCGGCGATCACCGGCGGGACGCGGCTCCTCGGCGGCCGCCGCGACAGCGAAGCGGCGGCGTGGCGCGGCGTGTCGATCGCGTTCGCGTTCGTGCTGCTGGTGCTCGCGGCGCGCACCTATATCGGCCGCTTCGATCGGCTCTTCGCGGATCACACGATCTTCGCGGGCGTCAGCTACACCGACGCGCACGTCACGATCGCCGGCATGCTCGTCGTCGCCGTCGCGCTGGTCGTCGGCGCGGCCATCGCGCTCGTGAACGCCGTCGCGGCGCCGCGCGTCGGGTGGCTCGCGGCGGCCGTCGCGCCGGCGGCGATCGTGTACGTGATCGCGGGCATCATCGGGTGGTACGTGTCGAGCTTCGTCGTGAAGCCGAACGAGCTCGTGCGCGAGACGCCCTACATCGTCAACAACATCGAGATGACGCGGCAGGCCTACGGTTTGAATCGGATCGCGCAGAGCGCGTTCCCCGCGGAATCGGGCATCGAGGCCGTCGACGCCGCGAACAACCAGCCGACGCTCGAGAACATCCGCCTCTGGGACTGGCGCGCGCTGCAGGACACGCTGCGGCAGATTCAGGAGATCCGCACCTACTACGACTTCCCCGACATCGACATCGATCGCTACACGATCGACGGCGCGCCGCGCCAGATGATGCTCGCCACGCGCGAACTGAACGTCGACAAGCTGCCGGAGAGCAGCCGGAACTGGATCAACGAAAAGCTGATCTACACGCACGGCTACGGCGTCACGATGAATCCCGTCAACGGCTTCACGCCCGAGGGGCTGCCGGCGCTCGTGCTGAGCGACATGCCCGTGCGCAGCACGATTCCGAGCCTGAAGCTGACGCGGCCGGAGATCTATTTCGGGGAGCTCACGAACACCGACGTCTACGTGCGCACGCGGCAGAAGGAGTTCAACTACCCGCAGGGCGAGACCAACAGCCTCACGTCGTACGAGGGCAGGGGCGGCATCGTGCTCGGCGGATTCCTGCGGCGGCTGATCATCGCGCTCGACCGAGGCGATCTCGCGAAGCTGCCGTTCAGCGACGACGTCTCGGCGGAGAGCCGGCTGCTGATGCGGCGCAACATCCGCGAACGCGTCGAGACGCTCGCGCCGTTCCTCACCTTCGACAGCGATCCGTACATTGTCATCGACGCCGACGGCCGCCTGTCGTGGATCATCGACGGCTTCACGACGTCGGACAGCTACCCGTACGCACGGCTGTACAGCCTCGGCCGCGACCGGATCAATTACCTGCGGAACAGCGTCAAGGCGGTGATCGACGCCTACGACGGCACGACGACGTTCTACGTCTTCGACGCGGAGGATCCGATCATCGCCGCGTACCGCGCGATCTTTCCGTCGCTCTTCAGGGACGCCGCCGCGATGCCGCCCGACCTGCGCCGGCACGTGCGCTACCCGGAGCTGATGCTGAAGATGCAGGCGCTCGTCTACGGCGTGTACCACATGACGGATCCCGGCGCGTTCTACAACCGCGAGGACCTGTGGACCGTCGCGAGCGAAGTCGGGCTGAGCGCGCAGCGCGAGCAGGCGGTCCAGACGATGGAGCCGAACTTCGTGCTGATGACGCTGCCCGGCGAGAAGACGAGCGAGTTCATCGAGATCCTGCCCTTCACGCCGGCGAACCGGAACAACCTGATCGGATGGATCGCCGGCCGCAGCGACGATCCGCACTACGGCGCGGCGCTCGTCTACGACTTCCCGAAGACGCGGCTCGTCGACGGCCCGCTGCAGGTCGAGGCGCGCATCGATCAGAACTCGCAGCTCTCGGGCCAGCTGTCGCTCTGGAACCAGCAGGGATCGCACGTGCGCCGCGGCGGCATCATCGTGATCCCCGTCGGCCGCGCGCTCCTCTACGCCGAGCCGATCTACCTGCAGGCCGATCGCAGCCCGATGCCCGAGCTGCGGCTCGTCGTCCTCGCACTGCAGGATCGCCTCGCGTACGGGCCGACGTTCGAGTCGGCGATGTCGGCGCTCTTCGGCAACGGCGTCTCGACGACGAGCGCCGCGCCCGGCGCGCCGATCGCGGCGGCCGAATCGCCCGCCGGCGCGCCGCGGTCTGCGTCCGCTCCGTCACCCGCGCAGCCGCGCGCCGCGCCTGCCGCAACCGACGTCGACGCGCTGATTCGCTCGGCCGCCGACGATCTCTCCGAGTATCAACGGCTGACGGCGCAGGGACGCCTGGGTGAGGCAGGCAGTCGTCTGGAAGCGCTCAAGCAGAAACTCGAGCGCCTGTCGCAGACGAAGACACAAAAGTAGGCGGAGAATCAGTGTCATGCGTGTGTCTGCTCATCTGTTGACGCCGATCATCGTCGCCGCCGTTCTCGCGGCGCCTCGCGCGCAGGTCGCCGCGCCGCCCGACGTCGCGGCGCCGCCTGCCGACGCGGTGAAAGCGCCGTCTGGGCTCGCGACGAAAGTGCTCGCGCGCGGCAGCGGCAAGGATCATCCGACGAAAGACGACGTCGTCGTCGTGCATTACACGGGATGGAAGACCGACGGATCGATGTTCGACAGCTCGGTCTCCCGCGGCAAGCCCTCGACCTTCGGCGTGAGCCGCGTTATCGCCGGGTTCGGCGAAGGGCTTCAGATGATGGTGACCGGCGAAAAGCGGCGCCTGTGGATCCCGGAGGCGCTCGCCTACAAGGGACAGCGCGAGCCGAAGGGGAT
>QHWK01000489.1:9100-14522 GCA_003223775.1 Acidobacteriota bacterium | reverse complement strand
GCGCGGCAGCCGCGTCGGCGTGATGATCGTCGACGAGCTGCGCCGGCGCGCGCGGCGCGAAGGCTTCGAGAAGCTGTGCGCCTTCACGCACGCGCCCGGCTACTTCGTCCACATGGGCTTCTCGATCGTGCCGCACCTGTGGCTCACCGAGAAGATCTTCACCGACTGCGTGAAGTGCCCGCAGTTCCGGCAGTGCGGGCAGTACGCGATGATCGTCCCGCTCGACGTCGCCTTCGACGCGGAGCGCGGCTACGCGCTGCCGTCTCACACGGTCGATCACCCGGCGGCGGCGACGGCGCCGGTCGCATGACGCCGTCGCTCGCGTCCACGATCGCGGGGGGCGTCGCGACGGCGCGCGGCTTTCGCGCCGCCGGCGTCCGCGCCGGCATCAAGGCAAACGGCAACCTCGATCTCGCGCTGCTCGTCTCCGAGGCGCCGGCGCACGCGGCCGCCGTCTTCACGACGAACAAGGCCGTCGCCGCGCCGGTGGTCGTCTCGCGCGAGCAGCTGTCGCGGTCCGGCGGCGTCGCGCGCGCCATCGTCGTCAACAGCGGCTGCGCGAACGCGTGCACGGGCGAAGAAGGCCTCGCCGCCGCGCGCGAGACGACGGTGGAGGTTGCGCGCCTCATCGACTGCCCTGTCGAGCAGGTGCTCGTCGCGTCGACCGGCGTCATCGGCGTCGCGCTGCCGCTCGAGAAGATTCGGAGCGGCCTGCCGGCCGCGTTCCGCGCGCTCGGCGCCGATCAGGGCGCGCAGGCGGCGCGCGCGATCATGACGACCGATCCGTTTCCGAAAGAAGCGGCGGCGCGCGTCGCGCTCGGCGGCCGCGAGGCCGCGATCGGCGGAATGGCGAAGGGCTCCGGGATGATCGAGCCGATGATGGCGACGATGCTCGGCTTCGTGACGACGGACGCGGCGGTGCCGAAGGGGCTGCTCGCTCGTGCGCTGCGCGAGGCCGTCAACGACACGTTCAACGCGATTACCGTGGACGGCGAGTGCTCGACGAACGACTGCGTCATGCTCCTCGCGAACGGCACGTCGGGTGCCGTCGTCGACGACGCGTCGTACGGCGCGTTTCGCGACGGGCTCACCTCGGTGTGCCGCGAGCTCGCGCTCGGGATCGTCCGCGGCGGCGAAGGGGCGACCAAGCTCGTGACGGTCGTCGTCACCGGCGCGGCGTCGAGCGAGGACGCGCGGAAGGCGGCCAAGGCGATCGCGAACTCGCCGCTCGTGAAGACGGCGATTCACGGCGGGGATCCGAACTGGGGCCGGCTGATCGCGGTCGCCGGACGCGCCGGCGTCGCGTTCGAGCTCGAGCGCGCCGTCGTGACGATCGGCGCGACGGTGCTCTTCGACCGCGGTCGGCCGCACGACGAGCGCGCGAGCGCGGCCGCGGAGTATCTGACGGGCAAGGAGCTGACCGTCTCGGTGGATCTCGGCGCGGGCGACGCGTCGTCGACCGTGTGGACCTGCGATCTGAGCGCGGAGTATGTCCGAATCAACGCAGACTACAGAACCTGACGTATGACCCCAGCGACGCATGCACGCACCCGCAAGGACTTCCTCTCGGTGCTCGACCTCGATGCCGCCGATTTCGAGCGGTGTCTGCAGCTGGCTGCGCAGCTCAAAGCGGATCGCGCGCTCGGACGCCACGCGCCGACGGCGGACGCGCTCAACGGCCGCCACGTCGCGCTGCTGTTCGACAAGCCGTCGCTGCGCACGCGGACGACGTTCGAGATCGGCATCCGCGAGCTCGGCGGACACGTCGTCGCGCTGCAGCCCGACGTCGCGCTCGGCTGCCGCGAGCCGGTCGCCGACGTGGCGCGCAATCTGGAGCGCTGGGTCGACGCCATTATCGTGCGCACGTTCTCGCAGGCGATCCTGCAGGACTTCGCCGCGGCGGCGACGCGGCTGCACGTCGTCAACGCGCTGACCGATCAGGAGCATCCCTGCCAGGCGATCGCCGATTTCCTGACGCTGCAGGAGCATCTCGGCCCGATGCGCGGCCGCACGATCGCCTTCGTCGGCGACGGCAACAACGTCGCGACGTCGCTGGCGCACGCCGCCGCGCTCCTCGGCGTGCACGTGCACGTCGCGAGCCCCGAGGCGTATCAACTGCCGCACGCCGTCGTGCAGCAGGCCACCGGCGCGGCGCGCCTCGGCGCGCGGCTGCGGCTCTTCACCGACGCTGCCGACGCCGTCGCCGGCGCCGACGCCGTCTACACCGACACGTGGACGTCGATGGGCCAGGAGGCCGAAGCGGGCGTGCGGCGCCGCGTCTTCGCGCCGTATCAGGTGAACGAGGCGCTCATGGCGCTCGCGAAGCCCGGCGCCCTCTTCATGCACTGCCTGCCGGCGCACCGCGGCGAGGAAGTGACGGCGGACGTGTTCGAGTCGGAGGCGTCGGTCGTCTTCGACCAGGCGGAGAACCGCCTGCACGGGCAGAAGGCGCTGCTGCTCATGCTGCTCGCGCCGGCCGCCGCGTTGTGAATCACCGGTGCCTGACGCGCTCGACGCGCTGCACGCGGCGATTCACGCCGGCGATCCGGCGGCGGCCCGCGCCGTGCTCGCCGATCATCCCGATCTGAAATCTGCGGCGCTCGATCGCCCCTTGCCGCACGGCTCGTTCGGCGGCACCGCGATGCTCGCGGCCGCCCGGCGCGGCCATCTCGAGATCGTCGATCTGCTCCTCGGCGCGGGCGCCGACATCAACGTCCGCTCGGACTGGTGGGCGGGCGGCTTCGGCGTCCTCGACGAGGCGCCGCCGGCGATCGCCGCCGCCTTGATCGAGCGCGGCGCGCAGGTGACCGCGCACGCCGCCGCGCGGCTCGGCCTGATCGATCGTCTCCACGCGCTCGTCGCCGCCGATCCGTCCGTGGTCCATGCGCGTGGCGGCGACGGCCAGACGCCGCTGCACTTCGCGTCGACGATCGAGATCGCCGATGACCTGCTCGCGCGCGGCGCCGACATCGACGCGATCGACGTCGATCACGAGTCGACGCCCGCGCAGTGGATGCTCGGCGACGTCGTCGACGACGTCTATCCGCATTCGCGCCGCGACATCGCGCGGTTCCTCGTCGCCCGCGGCTGCCGCACGGATCTGCTCATGGCATCGGCGCTCGGCGAGCTGACGCTCGTGCGCAAGCACCTGGACGACGATCCGTCGTCGATCCGTCTGAGCGTGTCGGAGCGCTGGTTCCCGAAGCGCGATCCGCGCGCGGGCGGCACGATCTACACCTGGACGCTCGGCGCGAATCGCAACGCGCATCGAATCGCACGCGCGTCCGGCCACGACGACGTGCTGGCGCTGCTGATGGCGCGATCGCCGGCGGACCTGCAGCTCGCCGTTGCCTGCGAGCTCGGCGACGAGGCGCTCGTGTCGTCGCTGACGGCCAGCCATCCGGATCTCGTGCGGACGTTGCGCGACGAAGATCGCCGGAGGCTGGCCGACGCGGCGCAGGACGGCAACGTCGCGGCCGTGCGGTTGATGCTCGAGGCCGGCTGGCCGGTGGACGCGCGCGGTCAGCATGGCGCGACGGCGCTCCATTGGGCCGCGTTCCATGGCCACGCGGCGATGGCGCGCGAGATCCTCTCACGTCGTCCGGCGCTCGACGCGCTGAGCACCGAATTCGCGAGCACGCCGCTGCAGTGGGCGCTCTACGGGTCGATCCATGGCGTGCAGGAGCGCAGCGACCACGCCGGGACGGTCGAGGCGCTCATCGAGGCCGGCGCCCCGGTGCCCTCCGATCCAGGCGAGACGAGCAACGCGGTGCGCGAGGTCCTCGGTCGCTATAATCGCCGCGGGTGATGACCGCGCCGGCGCCCTGGCTCTCCCACTACGATCCTGGCGTTCCCACGACGCTCGCGCCATACCCGAACCGCACGCTCGTCGACGCGATCGCGGAGTTCGCGCGCACGGACCCGAACAGGACGGCGGTCCTCTTCAAGGGGGCGCGCGTCACCTACGGCGAGCTCGATCGGCTCAGCGACGCGTGCGCTGCGGCGTTCGCATCGCTCGGCGTCGCGCGCGGCGACCGCGTCGGCCTCCTGCTGCCCAACTGCCCGCAGTTCTTCATCGCGCAGTTCGGCGCGTGGAAGCTCGGGGCGATCGTCGCGCCGCTCAATCCGACCTACACCGAGGCGGAGCTCGAGGGGCCGCTGCGCGATCAGGGCGTCGAGACGGTCGTCGCGCTGACGCGCTTCTACCCGCGCGTGAAGCGCGTGCAACCGCACACTCCGGTGCGCCGCGTGATCGCGACCAACATCAAGGAATATTTTCCGCCGCTGCTGCGCCTGCTCTTCACGGCATTCCGCGAGAAGAAGGACGGCGACCGCGTCGTGGTCGCGCCGGGCGATCACGATTTCGCGCACCTGCTGCTCGTGAACCGCGGACGCCGTCCGGCCGCGGCGGCGCCGTCCGCGCGCGATCCCGCCGTCCTGCTGATGAGCGGCGGCACGACGGGGACGCCGAAAGGCGTTCTCGGCACGCACGGCGCGTATGTGATCGCCGGCGCGCAGGTGCAGGCGTGGAATGCCGCCGTGCTGCAGGGATCAGGCGACGTGACGTTCCTGCCGCTGCCGCTCTTTCACGTGTACGGCAACGTCGGCGTGCAGGCGCTGACGTTTCTCAACGGCGCGTCGATCGCGCTCGTGCCGAACCCGCGCGACCTCGCCGATCTGGTCGCGACGATCAAGCGCGTGAAGCCGACGTTCTTCAACGGCGTGCCGACGCTCTACATCGCGCTCCTGAACCATCCCGACGTGCAGCGCGGCAAAGTGGACTTCTCGTCCATCCGCATCTGCTTTTCCGGCGCGTCGGCGCTCCTCGCCGACACGAAGTCGCGGTTCGAGGCGCTCACCGGCGCCCGCATCGTCGAGGGCTACTCGCTGACGGAAGCGATGATGGCGCTCTGCGTGAACCCGGTGAAAGGCCCGAACAAGCTCGGCTCGGTCGGCATGCCGCTGCCCGACGTC
This sequence comes from Acidobacteriota bacterium, assembly GCA_003223775.1. GTDB lineage: Bacteria > Acidobacteriota > Vicinamibacteria > Vicinamibacterales > CAVVIG01 > QHWK01. Next base: position 9,548 of record QHWK01000489.1, on the reverse strand, counting down.
GTCGTGAAGATCTTCGACGATGCGACCGGCGAGCGCGAGATGGCGGCGACCGAGGTCGGCGAGATCGCGATCGCCGCGCCGCAGCTGATGGAAGGCTACTGGCATCGTCCGGAGGAGACGGCGATCGTGCTGCGCGACCACCCGACCGACGGCGGCGCGCGGCGGTTCCTCCACACGGGCGATCTCGGCTACATGGACGAGGACGGCTACGTCTTCATCGTCGACCGGAAAAAAGATCTGATCAAGACGAGCGGCTTCCAGGTGTGGCCGCGCGAGATCGAGGAAGTGATTGCGTTGCACCCGGCCGTCGCCGAAGTCGGGGTGGCCGGCGTCGCCGACGCGACCGAAGGCGAGGCGGTGAGGGCGTGGGTCGTGCTGCGCGCCGGGCAGCAGGTGAGCGAGGCGGAGCTGCGCACGTTCTGCCGCGAGCGGCTCGCGCCTTACAAGG